>CAIOTP010000215.1 GCA_903861235.1 uncultured bacterium
ATGCGGATGCTTGTCGCCTTCCTCGCGCTCGGTGTGGCCATGGCCTACGTGTCGTTGCCGACCGTGTGGCAGCGGGTGGCGCTGGTGGCCCTGGGCGTGCCCGTGGCCATCTTCGTGAACATGCTCCGCGTGACCACGCTGGGCATCCTGGGCATGATCGATTCCGAGTTCACGGCAGGAGAATTCCACCACTTCATCGGACTGATCTGGCTCGTGCCGGCCTTCCTGCTTTACATGCTGATTCTCTGGATCCTGTCGAACCTGGTGGTTCGTCAGCCTGAATCGGTCGAGGTGAAGCATGCGGGTTGACGCTCCTGTCCGGACGGCCTTCATCGCCGGCTGCGTGACCCTGGTGGTCGGCGGTCTGGGCTTTCGTGTGGCCATGGCCCAGCTGCAGGCGTTCCTTCGCAAGGAAGCGGTTCCGCTCCGAGAGCCGCTGGACCGGCTGCCGGCCTCCCTGGGGCGGTGGAAGCAGGTGGGCAAGGATTCCGTCTTCTCCGACGCTCTGGTGGAGGAACTGGGCACTCGCAACTACGTGGACCGGCTGTACGCCATGGACGGGGATCCCGCCAAGGGCGTGGTGCAGGTCCATGTGGCGTACTACACGGGCATGATCGACACCGTCCCCCACATCCCGGAGCGTTGCTGGAACGCCAACGGAATGATCATGCTGGGACAGCCCGAGGTGCATCCCATCACCATCGATCGGTCGGGATGGGACCTCACCTCGGGCCCGATGCGTTCCAGTGGTGGAGTTCGTTATCCGCTCGCCGACGTGCGAGACGCCGTGACCCGTCGAGTCGAACGGGTCGCCATGCCGCCCACCGATCTCCGCATGACCGTCACCACCTTTCAGGACCCACGGCTGCCGAACGCGACCTTCCTCGGCGGCTATCTGTTCATCGCCAACGGCGACAGCACCCCCTCGGCTCTGGACGTCCGCAACCTCAGCTTCAAGCTGACCGATCGCTTCGCCTACTATTGCAAGGTCCAGTTTTCAGCACGACTTCCCGGACCGCCCGAGAAAGTGTCGCCCGAGTTTGACCGAATGACCGCAGAGCTCATGCAGGTCCTGCTCCCACGCCTGATGCGGTGCCTTCCTGATTGGCCCGCCATCGAGGCTGCCTCCGATTCCTCGAACCCACCCAGCCCCGCGAGCTCCTGACCATGGCCTCCAAACTCAACTTTCGCTTCCTGACCATCTTCATCTCCGTGCTCGCGACGGTGGCCGTTCTGACGGCAGTCGTGTTCGTGTGGAATCGGACATCGGCTCCTGGCCGCAACTTCGCCGCAGGCGAGCGTTACGAGAAGGAAGGCGACTATCGAAAGGCCCTGTCCGCCTACGGACGTGCGGTCTCGAAGCAGCAGACCAATCCGACCTATCTCGATGCGATGGACCGGGCGCTGCAGCAGGTGGTGCCGGTGACGGTCGAGGAGGCGCGGGATCTGTACAACCAGTGGATCGCGGTCCGTTTCCAGCGGGGCCGTGCCACGCCCTCGGATCCGGCGCCCTGGATCCGGGCCATGGAGACGCTGTACGACCGGAACACGGCGTTCAATTCCGACGCCCTGTGGCGGGAGTTCTCGATCGAGGCGGAGCGAGCTTCGGAGCGAGTGCCTGCCGACGCCTCCGAGCAGAACCTGTTCAAGTACTGGCGTGCCATCGGCTTCACCCGTCGTGGCACCACCGTTTCCGAAGCGGAGCGGGCGCAGGCCGAGACCTGGCTCCAGGAGGCCGTGGCTGCCGATCCGAAGTTCGACGCGGCTTGGCTCGATCTGATCCGATCCCAGGCCGAAGCGGCCCAGCGGCTGCTCACGGACAACCGCACCGCGGATGCCCGAAAGCGACTGACCGAACTGGACGCCACGATCGAGGCTGCGAAGCAGGCGAATCCTTCGGGGGCCGCCTGGCGTCTTGGGCGCCTTGAGCGGCTTTCCGGCCAGTTGGTTCGCAAGGAGCAGGGGGCCACACAGCAGGCGGTCGATGCCATCCGCACCGACCTGCTGACCCTCGAAGATCAGGCCATCAAGAGTCGGGAGGCGACCTTCCAGCTGGCCCTGGCTCTGCTGGGCGGCCGGGGCGTGGAGTGGCAGCAGCGGGTGGTGAAGTTGCTCGCGGATCGTGTCACCGCTCAGCCGAACGACATGTTGGCTCGCCGCGTGCTCGTGGTGGCGGCGGCTGAGGTGGATCGGGATCTGGCAGATCGCGTGGCCGAGGAAACCATCCAGATGCCCAACCTGCCAGTCTCGCTGGACAGCCTGGTGCAGGACGAGGCCCGAGTTGCGGCCATCACCGCGCTCTTCAACGCGAGGTTCGCCAAGTACGTCGCCGAGAAGGACCCGACGAAGAAGCAGGCGATGCTGGTCGCCGTGCGCGAGGCTCGGGACCGTGCGGTGAAGTTCCTCGAGCCTCTCGGTGATCGGGCGGCCATCCGTCTGATCGAGGCGAAGGCGTCCTTGGCCGATGACCGTGTGACGGATGCCGCTGCCGCCTTCGATGAAGTCCTGAGGACTCAGCCCATCCCCTCCAGCGACACCTTCCTCTACGCCGCCATGACCAACCTGTCGCGGAGAGAGCCGGGCACGGCGCTCCGAATCTGCAACGAAGGTCTGGAGAAGCACCCGGGGAATCTGCCGCTGCTCATGGTTCGTGCCGACATCGAGGTCGCCATGGGTCGCGTCGAGCAGGCTCGTCGCACGATCGCTGAAGTCGAGGTCCTGGATCCGGGCAACCCGAGAGCCAAGGACATGCTGGTGAATCTGGGCCGGGCGCCCGGCTCCATGACCGAGGCGGCGAATGAAGGCCGTGACGACGCCATCAGCGGCATGTTGGGCGAAGCCGAGCGGCGGATCATGGCCAAGGATTTCGACGGGGCGGCGGCCATGTTGAAGGCGCAGCTGGAGAAGAACCCCCGCGACCTCCGTCTCTACATTGCGCTGGCTCAGCTCTACGGTGCCGCCAAGGAGGACGTCCAGGAAGGCCTGGCATGGATCGATCGTGGTCTCAAGATCGATCCGAAGGACCAGCGTCTGCTCCAGCTTCGTGCGATGATCACCACGCGTGATCCCGTGGACCGTGTGCTCGGAAGCCTGGAAGTGCAGTACGCGGATGCCAAGGCTCGGGATGTGGCGATCTACGTGACGCTCGTGGAACTTCGCCCAAGTTTGCAGGGCATCATCGACTCGCCGCGGAGTTCGGATCAGCTCAGGCGGGAGACCACGGCTTCTCTGGAGAAGTTGGACGCCATGCTTCCGGCGAGGCTGGATGCCGCGCTGGCCGCGGCGCCGCGGGACGAGATCCTGCTGGAGTCCGCATGCCGCGAGTCGATCTCCCGACGCGACTGGAACGGAGTCGAACGCATCGCGGCCTCCGCCGAGAAGGCCGGCGAGCGGGGCATGGCGGCCGTCATCCGTTCGCGGTCGCTCATCGCCCAGGAGAAGCCAAGGGACGCCATGCAGTTGCTGCTTGCGGCTCGGCAGGCGGGCGACCAGTCCGCGGCCTTGCTGCGTCAGTTGAGCCTGATGTACGAGCGTGAGGGCAATCTTCAGGCCGCCCTGGAGGCGATGCAGGCGGCGTACGAGAAGCGACCCAACGACGCCATGACGGCCCGCCTGTACGCGCTGCTCCTGGACCGGACAGGCGAGCGGACACGGTCGCTCGACACGCTCCGCGCCCTTTCCCGGTCGAATCCCGAGAACCGGGACATCCTCCATGCGCTGTTGCTGGTCGAGATGGACATCGGTGACCGAGCGGGCGCCTTGGCCATGCGGCGACGCCTCTACCGAGACTCGCCGGGATTCCGCGAAAACGCCGTGGCATTGGCCAACCTGCTGCTCGAGGCTCCGGGAGAGCCCACCTTCCTTCAGGATGCCAATGGCAACATGCTGTTCAAGCAGGACGAGATCCGCAGTCCAAGCCCCGCGGTCCAGCAGAAGATCAAGCAGGCCGAGCAGGACAACATCCGGCTGGGTCAGGACATCCTGAAGCTGCAACTCCAGCAGAACCCTGACGACCCGAACCTGATCCTCACTCGCGCGCGAGCGCTGGTGCGGCACGGTTCGGTCGCCGATGGTGAGAAGGCGCTGCGCGAGGACATCGCCAAGGCCTCCCCTCAGACCGCCAAGATCCTCTGGATCGGACTGGGTGCGCTGATGGCGGAGAACGGCCAGCCGCAGCTGGCCAAGGAGCCTTTCGACAAGGCGATCGCGCTTCAGGATCCGAAGGAGCGGGACGCCGAGACCGAGATCGCCGACTTCTGGTTCAACCAGCGGCAGTGGGACCGTGCGCGGAAGGTGCTTCAGCCCGTGGTGGAGTCCGACCTGGATCCCGCGCAGCGGGCGCGTCTTGCGGCGAGACTCGCCGAGGTCTGCAAGAATCTTCGCGACTTCGCGGCGGCCGAGAAGTACCTGGCCATGGCGGAGAAGGGAGAATCGCAGGCCACCTCCACCCTTCAGATGCTGCGGGGATCCATCGAGGCGGGCCGTGCACTGGAGGCGACCAACAGCGGCAAGACCGCGGAGGCGCTCGCCGACATGAAGAAGGCCGCGGATTCCATGCGATCTGCGGCCGAACTCACGCCCAACAACGCCATGGCGTGGGCGGCGCTTGCCGACGCCGAACGGAACATCTTCCTGAGGACCCGCGAGCCCGCCCGACTGGCCGCCGCCAACGCCGCGGCGGACCAGTCCCTGACGATCCTGAGCACGTACCTGCCGGCGATCCGGATCAAGAAGGATCTGCTGATGGATCAGGGCGATCTTGCCGGCGCGATCGGCCTGATCGAGCGGTTCGTCCGCAGCGTGCCTCAGTCCGCCGACGGCCGGCGACAGTGGATCGAACTGCTGATGCAGGAAGGAAGTGTGGCGAAGGCGGTGGATGTCGCGGAAGAGGGGGCCCGTCTGGAGCCGCGGAACCCGCAGTGGGTCAGCCTGATCGGCAACATCCAGAAGAACGCCGGTCGACGGCAGGACGCGATCCGCGCGTTCGACCGGGCGTTCGCGGCGGCGCCCGAGGAGGCGACGCTCGTGCAGGCGATCAATGTGAGGCTCGAGACGGAGAAGCCGGACTGGGCGGAGATCGTCAGCCTGATCAAGAACAATCCGAAGGTGTCGTCCGCCTCGGTCACCCTTCAGGGCATGCTCGCCGCAGCACTGGTGAACAACCGGCAGCGTGACGCCGGATTGCAGGCTCTCCGCTCGCTTCGTGCGACGATTCTGGACCGCGTGAACAAGCAGGGAGCTCGACCGGACCTCTGGGACGTGTGGTTCGCTTCGGTGGGACAGGCCTTCCGTGACCAGCCGAAGGAAGCCGAGGCCTTCGTGCTGTCCACCCTCGGAGGAGCGAAGCCGGACTTCTACACCAGCCGGGGCCTCGCTCGCATCTGGAGGCTCCAGGGCAAGGGCGGACTGGAACCCACCCTGAAGGCCTTCGCCGACGCGATTGCCGCTGCGGGTGACGACAAGGATCTGGCGCTGCAGGTGGCCATGGAGGCGGGCGAGTGCGCGTATGCCGTCGGCGATTGCGCCAAGGCGTCCGAGTGGTTCAGTCGAGCGGTGGAGATCGCACCGGAGCAGCCGGCCGGATTGAACAACGCGGCCTTCGTCGTCGTGAAATGCTCCGGCGACGTGGTCCGGGGCGAAGCGTGGGCTCGCAAGGCCACCCAGCTTGCCCCGGGAGTCCCGGACTTCCTGGACACACTGGGCTACGTCCTGCTTCGGGCGGGCAAGTCCGAGGAGGCACTCGCCCCCCTCCAGCAGGCGGTCACGGTTGCACCGACGCCGCAAGGCATGCTCCATCTGGTCGAGGCGCTCGCTGCAAGCGGACGCAAGGATGAAGCACGGAAGATGCTCGGTCGGATCGATCCCAAGAAGCTGAGCCCGGAATTGCAGGCGGAACGTGCCGCCATCGAGAAGTCACTGCAGTGACGAACAAGGAACTTTCATCATGAGCCGACTGCCCGTACCCGCCGCTTCGACTCCAGCGCCCTCCCGGCCCCAGGGACCGACCCAGCCACCGCGCCCACGACCCGCCGGCCCCGTGATCGATCCGATCCGGGTGCTGCGGCAGAACATCTGGCGGATCATGATCGCGCTGGGTCTCGGGGGGTGTCTCGGCGTCGGGCTGAACTATCTCTTCCTGCAGATCTATCCGCTGTGGTCCAGCCAGGTCCTCTTCGAGATCCGAAGCCAGCTGGAGGAGGCCAACGCCCTGACGGCGAAGGACATCGGCACGGAGGACACCGTGGTGCGACTCTCGCAGACCGAGGTGGCGCGTCTCACCAGCAAGGACATTCTGGAGCGAGCCTTGGCCAGGGCTGAAATCCAGAAGACGCAGTGGGCGAACGGATATCGAGACGCTTCCGGCAACTTCGTCCAGGAGGAGGCGCTGATCGACCTGGAGGATGAACTGCGGGCAGGCCATCGCCGTGGCACGCAGATCTTCTACGTGTCCTGGATGACGCGTGTGCCCGAAGACGGCCCCATCGTCCTGAACGCGCTCGCCAAAACCTACGTGGACATCCGCGATCGGGCGGTTCAGGACCGCTTCAACAGCACGCTCCGTCTCTACACGGAGCAGAGAGACGCGTTGGACCGAAGCATCAGCCAGCAGAAGGAGACGATCCAGCGTTTCATCTCGGAGAAGGGCATCACCAGTCTCACGGAGGGCAACAGCGCCAATCAGCGCACGCTGGAGAAGCTCAAGTCGGACATCGCGCAGACCACGGCGGACCTGAGCATTGCCCAGTCGGCTCTTGACCAGGCCCGTCGGAAGCAGAACAACCCCGAGGCGGGCACCACGGAAGAGGACCGTCGCCGCGCCGGACAGGACATGGTGCTCCAGGACCGGCAGCGGGATGCCGAGGAGATGGCCAAGCGTTACAGCTCGGCCCAGAAGCTCTACCGCCCGGGACACGCCACGCTTGAAGCGGCGAAGGCGGACCATGAGGCGGCGGTGTCCGTCCGGAACGCGACCATGGACGACGTGTTGGCCCGGAACCGACTCGCCGATCTGAAGGAGGCGAGCAACCGTGTCGACTCCTTCAAGAACCTGCTCCAGAAGCAGGAGACCGATCTGAAGGCGGAGATCAAGAAAGTGGAGGACTTCACCTCCAACATGGCCGAGATGCGGGCGTTGCAGGACCAGATCGACGTGCTCCAGCAGCGCCGTGGTGAAGTCGGCAAGACGATTCAGGAGATCGAGCTCGCACGCTCTCGTGAGGAGAGCAAGCGAGTGGAGATCATCCAGGAGGCCCGAAAGCCGCGCGAGATCACCTTCCCCAAGCTCAAGGTGATGCTCCCCGCCACGGCCGTGCTGGTGGCCGGTCTGTACGTGCTGGTGCTGTTCGTCCGTGAATTGCTCGACCAGCGCGTGAAGTATCCCAGCGATCTTGGAGCGGTGCCGGGACGCATCCTCGGCGCCATTCCCGCCCTTGGCGACGACCCTTCCGAGCCCAAGCGAATCGAGATGGTGGTCTCCGAGTCTCCGAACTGCATCCTGGCGGAGAGCTACCGGCAGGTGGCGGTGCAGGTGGCCAAGGGCATGCAGGCGGCGGGGGCCAAGACGCTGATGGTGGCCAGTCCCATGCCCGGTTCGGGCACCACCAGCGCGGCACTGAACATCGCCGCTTGCGAGGCTGCCGTCGGCCGCAAGGTGCTCCTGCTCGGGGCCAACATGCGGCGACCGGGTCTGATGAAGGCCTTGGGTCTGCCCATGGGCACTCCCGGTCTGGGCGATGTGCTTGCGGGCGCCGATCCCGCCTCGGTGGTGGTCAACGCCAAGCCCAACATCGACGTGCTGGGGGCTGGCACGCCTCAGAGCCGCGTGTTCGAGCGGCTCAATGGTGCAGCCATGGACAACCTGCTGCAGTGGGCGAGGGATCGTTACGACCTCGTGCTGGTCGACGCCCCGCCCAGCGTGGTGGCGGGCGAGACGCTCACGCTGGCCAACAAGGTCGACGCATCCATGATCGTGGCCCGCGCATGGCAGGATCAGCGCGGCCTGGTGATGAAGCTCGCCTCGCAGCTCATGGACAGTCGAAGCACGCTGCTGGGCACCATGCTCAACGGCATGCGGATGACCGCGGGTGGCTACCTGAGGAAGAATGCCTTGGCCATGGCCAAGTATGCGGAGCACACGGCCGCCTTCGGTGGCATGGACAAGGCGCTGCCGGAACCGGCTGCGGTGAAGGTGAAGAAACCCAAGGCGGCCAAGCCTGGAAAGGATCCCAAGCCCGGTCCTGGCGCATGATCGCATGGCCGAGCAGCGAACCATCCTCGTGACCGGAGGAGCCGGATTCATCGGCTCCCACCTCGTCGAGCGGCTGCTCGCACGGGGCGACTCGGTCATGGTGGTGGACGACCTCTCCACGGGTCAGGAGGCGAATCTGCGTTACGCCCGCGAGCGGTGGGGGGACCGTCTTCGCTTCGTCCGCTCCCGCGTCTCCGAAGCGGAACGGCAGATCCTGGGCACCCGGTTCGACCAGGTGTTCCATCTGGCCGCCGCGGTGGGCGTTCGAAGGGTGCTGGCCGAGCCGGTGGAGTCCTTGGAGACGAACGTGCACGAGACGGCCGCCGCGCTCCGGCTGGCGGAAGCCTGCGGTGCCGACTTCCTGCTGGCGAGCAGCAGCGAGGTCTACGGGAAGTCGCCCAAGGTTCCGTTTCGGGAGGATGACGACGTGGTCTTCGGGCCCACCTCGGTGACCCGCTGGAGCTACGGCTGTTCGAAGGCGATCGACGAGTACATGGTGCTGGCGAAGGCCATCCGAGGCAGCTTGCGCGTGGTCGTTGCGCGCATCTTCAACACCGTCGGTCCCCGCCAGGTGGGCCAGTGGGGGATGGTGCTGCCCCGATTCATCGAGGCGGCGATCGAAGGCCGACCCCTGCAGGTGCATGGCGACGGACTGCAGTCCCGCTGCTTCGCCGATGTGCGGGACGTGGCGGGCGGGCTGGAGGCGCTTCTGAGCTGTCCCGGGGCGCACGGCGGCGTGTTCAACATCGGTTCCGACACTCCGATCACCATCCGGGCATTGGCCGAGCAGGTGATCGCCGCCACGGGATCGCGTGCCGGGCTGGTCCTGGTGCCCTATGAGACGGCGTACCCGGAAGGGTTCGAGGATCTGCGCGTCCGCCAGCCCGACCTGACGCGGATTCGTGGAGCCGTGGGATTCACGGCCGGCATCCCGATCCGCCGCACGATCGAGGACCTGGTGGCCGCCGCCAAGGCCACGCGTTCGGAAGGGCGTGCCGCGTGATCGCCGTGCCGTTGCTGGCCGACGCGACGCTGCCCGACGAATCCGAGGGCATCCTGTTCGCTCCCCTGGAGCTGCTCAACGGGTACGCGGCCGTGTTCCTGGTGGCTTTCACCGTGTCCCTCATGTCCACGCCGGTGGTGCGCAAGATCGCGGTGGATGCGGGAATCATCGACATGCCGGATCGTCAGCGGAAGTTCCACAGCTTCCCGGTGGCCTATCTGGGAGGACTGGCGATCTTCCTGGGCGTTCTGTTCTCGCTGCTGGCCACGTCGTTTCTCACCCGAGGTGACGTGGGGCTGCTTCGTGCCGTGCCCTTCAGCGTGATCGTGGGCATGGTGGCCATCACCTTCACGGGACTGGCCGACGACATCTGGAAGTGGGACCCCCGCCTGAAGGTCGCGGGGCAGCTCATCGCGGCGGCGGCCCTGGCCATCGAGGACATCGGACCCCGACTGGCCGAGGGAGCGTTGACTCCCTTCTTCGGATCTCCCGAGGACACGCTGCTGCACATCGGCTCCTTCGCCATCCACAACGCCGCGCTCTTCTACTGGATCGGCACGGCTCTGGTGGCGCTCTTCGTGGTGGGTGGCTGCAACGCGGCCAACCTGATCGACGGTCTGGATGGCCTGCTTTCGGGCACCATGACCATCATGGCGCTGGGGCTGCTCTCGATCAGCCTGCTGATGGCCGTGCATGAACCGGTCTCCGATCCGGAGCAGAGCCTGGTGGGCACCCGAGTGGTGCTGAGCTTGGCCCTTCTCGGGGCCACGCTCGGCTTCCTGCCGTTCAACTTCAATCCGGCCATGATCTTCCTGGGCGACTGCGGCAGCCTGCTGCTCGGCTATCTCTGCGTGGTGATCATCATGAGCTTCGGCGAGCGGGGCCAGACCGAGCTCGTGCTCGCAGGTCTGGTGGTGTTCGCGCTGCCGATCCTGGACACCATCCTGGCGATCATCCGACGCAGGCTCGCGGGCATGCCCTTCCACAGCGCCGACAGCAACCACATTCACCATCTGCTCAAGCGATCCTTGGGCACGGTGCGGAAGGCGGTGCTCACGCTGTACGCCATCACCGCAGCCTTCGGTGTGCTGGGCGTGGCCATGGCGGCGGTTCGACTTTTCACGGAGACTCGCGTGCTGGCCGTGGTGGCGCTGGCCTTTGCGCTCTTCGCGTTCATCTCCGCCGTGGCGATCAAGGTGGCACGCCAGGCCTCGTGGCAGCTGCAGTCGAAGACCGACGAGCGTGCAGCGCAGAGTTCCGCCTCCACGGGGCAGGGAAGTCCGGCCGCAGCCACGCCGAGGGATCCCGCCTGAAACTGGATCCGGGACATGTCCCGGTGATGGCACGTCCGGTGCTGGACCTGCTCAAGCCCTGTCCGGGTGAGGTGGCGGTGGACTGCACCGCCGGTCGCGGTGGTCACGCGGCCTTGCTCGCCCAGGCGATCGGATCCCGTGGCACGCTGCTGCTGCTGGATGTGGATGCGGGCAACTTGGCTTTCGCCGCCGCCCGCGTGAAGGCGCTGCCCGAACCGCCGCGGATCGTGTCGGAGCACGCGAACTTCGCTCAGGCCGGGGCCATCCTGCGAAGGCACGGCCTTCGAGCCGACATGATGCTTGCGGATCTGGGGTTCGCCAGCACGCAGATGGACGATCCCGACCGGGGACTGGCCTTCAGTGCATCCGGTCCGCTGGACATGCGGCTGGACACCAGCCAGCCGCTGACCGCAAGGGACCTCCTGACCACGATCGGTGAGCGGGAACTTGCGGATCTGATCTTCCAGATCGGCGAGGATCCGTTCGCCCGCAGGATCGCCCGGACCATCGTCCAACGGCGCGACGAGGGCCGACTGAACTCGACCGCCGAGCTCGCGGAGGCCGTGGTGGCGGCCTATGGCAGCAGGGCACGGAGCAGTCGGATCCATCCGGCCACCCGCACCTTCATGGCGATCCGGATCGCGGTCAACAAGGAGTTGGAGTCACTCGATCAACTGTTATCGGAACTTGGAGAGGGGGCGCGAGATGCGCAAGGAGGAAAGGCATCCATCCTCGCCCCGGGATCTCGCCTCGCATTTCTGGCCTTCCACAGCCTCGAGGACCGATCCATCAAACGGGCTTTCGTGGACTGGGACCGCCAAGGATGGGCGACCCGTCTCACCCGAAAGCCCTTGGTGGCGGAACCGGACGAGCAAGCCCACAATCCCCGAGCGCGGTCGGCCAAGCTGAGGGTCGCCCGAGTGCAGGTCGCGGACATGGAATGACCGCGACCGGGAGTTTCTGAAGACACGGCTCTGCGGACAGCACGCAGGGCCCATCGCAAGGACGCGACATGACTCGAGAGAACAAGCTGGCGTTGGTGGTCGGTTTCGGACTGCTCCTCTTCGTGGGCATTCTGGTCAGTGATCACTTCAGCGCCGCACATCGTCAGGACAAGGTGGACCTGGCCGTGAAGCGTGACACGCGAGACCGGGCCGCGGGGCCGATCTCCATCGCTCCCATGCCGGCCGCCGTGGCCACGGCGGAGGCTCGGCCCGAGCCCATGGTGGATTCGGTTTCGGATGTGGTGCCCGCTTCGCGCGGCGTGACGCCGATCACCTCGGATCCCCGCGGCAACCGTTCCGTGGTGCTGGTGGGCGGCGGTGCGACGGAAGCCCCTGCCGCGGCCACGACCGCCAGGACCGAGGGCCGCAAGCAGGAGAGCGAGCCTGGCGTGAAGCTGCGGCCGATCGGCGAGGGCGAGAGCCTGTACAGCATCTGCAAGCAGGAATACGGCGACGGTTCGCTGGCCGATGCGTTGGCCCGATACAACAAGTCCGCGGTCCCGGATCCCCGCAGGATCCGCAAGGGCGTCACCATTCGCGTGCCGCCGGCGGAGACGCTGCGGGGCGGCAAGTCGCCGCGGGCCTCCGCGGAGATGGCCAAGGTCGAGGCCCCGGCGCTGGCCGCATCCGAAGTGGTGGCGATCGAGTCGCGCGACATGCCGGGCACGAGCCGGACCTTGGAGGTGATCGAGGCGCCCGCGAAGCCCGCCGCCCCCGCGACCGAAGCGGGACGCATGTACGTGGTGAAGAAGGGTGACACGCTCGCGGCCATCGCCCAGCGCGAACTGGGAAGCAAGGCACGCTGGAAGGAGATCGTGGCCGCCAACGGGGGGTCCCTGAAGGACCCTGCGGCGCTTTCTCCCGGCATGAAGATCCGCATCCCCTCCAGGTCCTGAGCAGACGGATCCCTGCGTGTTCGGCAAGAGCATCGCGATCGTGCTGGCCCTGGGCGTCATGGCGACGGCCCTGCTGGCCTTTCGCCAGCAGCGGTTCGAGCTGGTCTCGCGAATCTCGCGGGCGCACTGGCGACTGCTGGAGCAGGAGCGGGACATCGGCCGTCGGCGTGCCGAGGTGGCCTCGGCCGTGAAGCCTGACGCGGTGCGCAAGGCGATCGCCGACCTTCCCTGGAAGTGGCGTCCCATTCCTCACCGCATGGATGCGCCGACCCCGCCCACGCAGCCGCGTCTGGCCACCCGGGGTCAGGCGGAGCCGTCCCCCGAGCCCGTGAGGTTCGGCGGATGAACCGCCCGATCGAACCGGTCGCGACCGCACAGGCCCGGCGCATCCGCGCCTGGAGCCGCTTCGCCGTGATCGGTCTGGCAGCCACGCTCATGGCGACCACGCTTCGAGTGGCGTGGCTGAAGATCGCGCCGGATCCCGCCCTGCTCGCGGCGGCGGGATCGCATCGCAGCGACGCTCGGGAGCCGGCCCTGCGGGGTCAGGTCCTCGATCGCAAGGGTCGCGTGCTGGCCACCAGTCTGGTGTCACGCCGCGTGTTCGTGGACCCGGCCATGATCTGGGAGCGGGGCTGGGAGAAGGTCAGGAAGGCGCAGCGAGAGGATCCGTCGAGTCCGGCCACCGCCGATCCGTTCCGCGACGTGGCGCACGCGCTCGCGGCCACCCTGGGCCGGGACGCCGGGACGATCGAGCAGCAGCTGCGCGGTCGCGCCGACGCCCGCTACCTGGTCCTGGCCGAGGAGCTGACCGACCAGCAGGTTTCGGAGATTCGAGCCATGCGACTCGCGGGCGTGGGCGTGGAGAGCTATCCGGAGCGCGCCTACCCGGCAGGGGAGATCGCCTCGCAGGTCGTGGGTCGTGTGGGTGCGGAGCAGTCGGGTCAGTCCGGAGCGGAGCTGCAGCACGAGGGCGCCATGCGTGGCACGGACGGCAACCTGGCCTTCCTGCGCGATGTTCGTCGCCGGCCGCTGTGGATCGACCGTGACGACTTCCGGCCCTCGGATCACGGCGACGACGTCCGCCTCACGGTCGATCTGGTCGTGCAGGAGATCGCGGAGCGAAGGCTTCGGGAGGCGGTGAAGACCTATCACGCCGGTGGCGGTCGCTGTGTCGTCATGGACGTGGAGACCGGCGACGTTCTGGCCTTGGCGGATGTGCTCAGTCCGCGGGCAGGCTGGACCGAGATCACCACCGACCCTGCACGCCGCATCCATGTCTCGCTGGGGCGCAACCGCAACGTGACCGATCCGTACGAGCCCGGCTCCACCTTCAAGCCCTTCGTGTGGGCGGTGGCGACCGAGCTGGGCAAGTTCAAGCCGGGCAGCATGCTGGCCCTGGGGCAGGGCCCGTACCGGACGCCCTTCGGTCGCACCATCACCGACGTGAAGTACTACGGCACCGTCTCGTGGAAGACGGTGCTCATGAAGAGCCTCAACCTGGGCATGGTGAAGGCCGCCGAACGCATGACCTTCGCCCAGATGCAGGACGTGCTGAAGCGATTCGGCTTCGGTCAGCGGACCGGCGTGGGCATTCCTGGCGAGAGCGAAGGTCTGGTCACGGGCTCGAAGGCCTGGTCCAAGTACACCCAGAGCAGCGTGTGCATGGGCTACGAGATCGGGGTGACGCCCGTGCAGATGGTGCAGGCCTTCAGCGCGTTCTGCCGTGACGGCACCATGATCCCGGCACGGCTCACGCTGGGCCGCGAGGACGAGGCGCGGGCCTACCCGGCCCCCGCGAGGCGCGTGCTCCCCGAGGCGATCGCGCTGGAGGCCCGCGAGGCCATGGAGGGTGTGATCAAGGAAGGCACGGGTCGCAAGGCGCAGAGCGACCGCTACCGCATGTTCGGCAAGTCCGGCACCGCCCATCTGGCTCGTCCCAAGGGTCAGGGCAAGGGCTACTACGACGATCGCTACATCAGTTCCTTCATCGCCGGCGCTCCCTTCGACCGGCCTCGGATCGTCTGCCTGGTCGTGCTGGACGACCCGGACAAGGCCAAGGGTCACTTCGGCGGCAGCATCGCCGGTCCGATCTGCCGTGACGTGATCGACGAGACGCTCGAGTACATGGGCGTGCCGCACGACCAGGATCCGGAGCGTCGGCAGCAGATCGCCTCGCTGCGGGACTGAACTTCGGTCAGGGGGGCGGCTCGAACCTGGGTGTCCATCGGCCGGGGGGTCGCGGCACCCAGTGCAGGACCGTGCCGCCGGTGTCCAGGGTGAGCACACGCTCGCCGTCGGGCGAGAAGCTGGCTCCGATCACCCGGCGTCCTGGCCCGTGACCGGAGATGGACAGAAGCTGCTCACGAGAATCGCGATCGAACACATGCAGGCGGCGATCGCTTCCCGAGGCGGCCAGCCTTTCGCCGTCGGGCGAGAGCGCGAAGCAGAGCGGGATGTCCGTGACCCCGGAGTAGGTCCGCACCTGGTCACCCAGCGGCAGGCGGACCTCGATCACCTCTCCACTCATGGATCCGTAGATGACCCGATCCTTCCCGGCGGGAATGGGCGACACCCATGCACCGCCCGTTCCGTGATCGTAGACCCAGCGACCCGGGGCCTCTTCCCGCAGGAAGGTTGCACCGCTGAAGGTGCCTGCCACCAGGTTGCGGTCGTCGAGCCACATCAGACCGGTGGTCACGCTGGACCAGGGCCCTGGGATCCGTGCCTGGACCTGCCCGGCGGCGACGTCGACCACGATCAGCGGCTCGTCACGGTTGCGGCCCATGACGGCGATGCGGCGACCGTCGGGGGAGAAGGCGGTTCGTGCGGGAGGATCCACGAAGCCCTCCAACTGCACGCGCGTCTCCCGAGCCTGCCCGGGCGATGCCACCACGAGCAGCCCGCCGGTGGAGACCCAGGCCCACTGGTCCCGGGCGGGATCCGCAGCGGCGGACGAGGCCTTGAAGTCCTTCAACTGCCAGGTGCGTTCGGGCGTCCTGTGGGGATCCGCGGGCAGAAGCCAGAGCGAACCGTCGCCCGTGAGCGCCGCGCCGCGGCCATCGGGCAGGTGGGTCAAGGCCAGGCCCGGAGCTCCGAGCTCCGAGCGGTGCGGACCACGCCTGGGCATGGGTTGCCACGCGTGAACCTCCACCTGTCCGGCCGAGAAGAGGCGTGAACCGTCGGGAGCCCAGTCCACATCCCACACTTCGGAGTTGTTGCCTCGGTAGCTGCCCAGAAGGTTGAGTGAACCTCCGTCCGGAGGCACGTCGACGACACGGACGCCCTTGCCCCGATCGGCCACGGCGATGTGCCGACCGTTCGGGTGCCAGTCGACCCCCCAGATGGCGAAGTCCATGGGAAGTTCGCGGATGGGCCCGGAGCCGTCCACGGGAGCCACATGCAGCACACGCATGTCGCCACCGAAGGCGACGAAGCGACTGGAAGGGTCGAACGCGATCGCCTGGGAACGCTGACGCGGCGCGGGGATCCGGACCGCCTCCCGCAGGTCCGGCGCATGGAGGATGCGGATCGACTCCGGCTCAACGCCCATGGCGATCCATCGACCATCCGGACTCCAGTCCACGCGGGTGGTCAATCCACGACTCTTCTCGGTGGTGGCGACCACGCGACCCGAGTCGGTCTCCAGCACGGCCGCCTGGCCGTCGCAGGCCACCACCACATGCCGGCCGTCGGGACTGGCCGCGATGCCTGTTCCGGCTGGGAAGGGCAACGGAAAGCGGCGGGGTTCACCCTGCCAGGGTGGATCCCAGATCATCAGCTGCTTCTTATCCGCCATGAGCAGCCGACCCTTGGCACGGTCGAAGGTGATGGCCCAGGCTCGCGTCTGCGGGCCCAGGATGCGGAGCAGCTCCATGGTGCGGGCGTCCACCAGCACCGCGCCATAGTCCCAATCCCCGCAGAAGGCCAGCGTCCGGCCATCGGGTGAGACATCGCAGCCCATGGCGGCGAAGTTGGCGAAGCGGCGATCATGATTCTGCCGAACCGAGCCTTCGCTCTCGTCACTCAGGGCATCCAGCAGTCGGATGGGCCAGGAGTCGTCGTCAGCCAGGTGCTCGCGGGTCTGCCGCACGCCGGTGGAATCCTCCACCTCGATCGCCCGTGTGAGTTCCGCGATCCAGCTCTGTCGCAACGCGGCCTGCGTGCTCTTGAGTGCAGTCTCCGCGCGGGCCGCCGCCGACCGCTCCCGCAGTCCGAACACGATCGTGGCGGCGAACGCCACCATCAGGGCGATCACCGCGATCACGGTGGCCACCATGGCGGCCGGATTCCGCCTGGCGAAGAGGCGGATTCGACGCCAGGCAGGCGTGGGTCGGGCCAGGATCGGACGACCACCGATGTAGCGACGCAGGTCCGCCGCCATTTCCGAGGCGGACTGGTAGCGGTCTCCCGGCTCCTTCGCGATCGCATGCTCCACGATGGTGACGAGATCGCGGTCCAGTTCCGGTCGCAGCGCCGCCAGTGAAGGGGGTGCCTCGGCGGCGATCGAGCGTGCCGCAGCGGCCAGATGCATGCCCGGTCTGGCGTAGGCGGGTCGGCCCGCGAGACACTCGAACAGCAGCAGGCCAAGACCGTGGACGTCGGTTCGCAGATCCGTCTCGCCACCGCCGTCGAACTGTTCCGGTGCCATGTAGCCCGGTGTGCCCGCGATCACTCGGGTGACGGTGGCCTGCGAGCCGTCGTCCGCGGTGATGGAGGCCACGCCGAAGTCGATCACCTTCAGGTCGTCCGACTCGTTCACCAGCACGTTGCTCGGCTTCAGGTCCCGATGCACCAGACCGCGGGTGTGTCCGTGGTGGACGGCGTCACACAGGCTTGCGAACCGATCCAGCCGCTCCGCCAGTGGCCGCTGGGAGGCGGACCACCAGGTGGTGATCGGCATGCCAGGTTCGACCAGCTCCATGACCACGTAGGGGAGTTCGGCGTTGGGCTCGCCGTGCAGGCCCGCGGCAAGCATCCGGGCCATGCCGGGATGCTCGAGTCGGGCCAGCGCCCGGGTCTCGCGGCGGAAGCGCCGTCGTGCGGAATCCGACAGCAGTTCGGGCCGCAGGATCTTGATCGCCACTCGACGGGGGGGCCATTCCTGCCAGGCGGCGAACACGCGTCCGGCCCCGCCTCGACCGATCAGCTTCTCCAGACGGCAGCCGCCGATCACCCTCCCTTCCAGCGGTGGCTCGTCCGACTCCTGACCTTCCTCCGCTTCCATCTCGGGGTCCGGCAGGTGGGCGAGAAGGCTGAGCACCTCACGGCGAAGATGCTCGTCGCCGCCACAGAGACGGTCGACCGCTGCCGCACGATCAGCGGCGGGCACTTGCAGGACTTCGTGCAGCAGCTCCTCGGTCCGGAGCGGATCCGTCCGGTCCCGATCCGCGGAGCTCATACCTGCTCCGGAGCAGGATGGGAGCCGTCCATCTCGCGGCGGATGAAGGCCCGGGCGAAGTTCCAGTGCTTGGTCACGGTGCGTGGCGCGATGCCCAGCGCCGAGGCGGCCTGGACCAGGCTCAAGCCTGCGACGAACCGCAGCCAAACCACCTCGGCCGCGAGAGGATGAAGCGATTCCAGCTTCTCCAGCGCCCGCATGAGTCCGTGGTCCGTGGCGATCAGGGCCTCGTCCAGTTTCTCCAGGCTCTCCACATCCAGCCCCAACGGAATGGTTCGGACCAGTCCACCCCGCTTCTCACGGCGGTGGTGCCGGCGAAAGTCCACGAGGAACTGGCCCATGGCGCGAGCCATGGAGCCGAAGAAGTGCCGGCGATTCTCGAAGTTGGGAGCCCGCTCGGCGTTGCGGAAGACCTTCAGGAAGACCTCGTGCACCACCGTGGTCGGTCCAGGGCGATCGACACCCGAAAACGGCGTCGGACCGAGGACTCGACGGGCGGTGTCCCGGAGGTCCTCGTACATGGCATCCCAGACCTGAGCCGCCGCGTCCTGGTCGCCTTGAGCGGCCAGGTTGACGATCCGGGTGATGTCGTCTGGCAATTTCCCGGACACGCGAAAAATCTACCCAAATCCGTGCGCCCCTCGGCGCACGATGTCGCATGGGCCCGTGCAGACCCGGGCATTGCGGGTCTGGCCGAGCTCTTGCGGGGTTTCCATTTCCAGGGGTGCCGACCGGGCGAACTTTCCTGACTCCAACCGTCAGGGAAAGTTCCGGCTGCGCTCATGTAGCCAAAACGCGTTACTTGCAGGCGTTCAAAGGCCGAGCAGGGCGCCCAACGCCATCCGCTCCGGACGCTCGAGCATGTTCTTCACATGCACCAGGAAGCCCACGGCCTCGGCGCCGTCCACGATGCGGTGGTCGTAGCTCAGGGCCAGGTACATCATGGGACGAAGGGCGAGCTGCCCGGGCTTCTGCGGATCCTCGACGGCGCGGTTCTTGATCGCGTGCATGCCCAGGATGCCCGATTGCGGCGGGTTCAGGATGGGCGTGCTCATGAGACTGCCGTACACGCCGCCGTTGGTGATGGTGAAGGTGCCGCCGGTCATGTCATCCACGGTCAGCTTGCCGTCACGGGCCTTCACGGCCAGCTCCTTGATGGCGGCCTCGATCTGGGCGATGGACATGCGGTGCACATCGCGCACCACCGGCACCACCAGGCCCTTGTCGGTGCCCACGGCCACCGAGACATCGATGAAGTCGTGATACTCGATCTCGTCGCCCACGATGCTGGCGTTGAGGCGGGGGTACTTCTCGAGCGCGCCGGCCACCGCCTTCACGAAGAAGCCCATGAAGCCCAGGCCCACGCCGTGGCGCTTCTCGAAGGCCTCCTTGTGCTCGGCACGCAGGCGCATGACTTCGCCCATGTCGCACTCGTTGAAGGTGGTGAGCATGGCGGCGGTGTTCTTGGCGGACACCAGTCGTTCCGCGATGCGGGCACGGAGCTTGGTCATGCGCTCGCGGCGGCTGGTGCGGGCGCCGGTGGGCAGCGGGGCGAGGGCGGCAGCGGGCGCCGCGGGCTTTCCACCCACCTTCTCCACATCCGCCTTGGTCACACGGCCGCCCGGGCCGGTGCCTTCCACGCGGGCGATGTCCACGCCCTTGTCCGCGGCCATCTTCTTGGCCACGCTGGTGGCCCGAGGCTCGGTCACGGCCGAGGGCGTGGCCACGGCGGCTGGTGCCGCGGGCTTGGGCTCCACTCCGGCCGGACGCTTGGCCTTCTCGTCGATGCGGGCGACCACGGCGCCGACCTTCTGGTCGCTGCCGCTCGCGGCGTTCACCTTCAGCGTGCCCGCCGCCGGGGCCAGCAGTTCGAGCGTGGCCTTGTCGCTCTCGATCTCGTTGAGCAGCTCGTCCTTCTCCACCCAGTCGCCGTCGGCGCGCTTCCACGCGCCGATGCGCACTTCGGTGATGCTCTCGCCGGGGCTGGGAATGGTCACGTCGGTCATGGTCGGGTCTCCGTGCGAGCGGCCGGTCGTGGGCCGCGGTTCGCGTTCAGTTCTTGGCCGCGGCGGGGGCCGGGGCCTTGGCGTCCTTGCCCTTGTCGTCGCCCTTCACGGCGCCGACGGCGTCCGTGAGGATGCGATCCTGCTGCTGCATGTGCATCTTCAGGCTGCCCACCGCAGGGCTCGCCGAGTCCGGTCGCCCGATGTAGCCCACGGCGCGGCCCGGGAACAGGTCCATCATCTTCGCCTGCACGAAGCGCCAGGCGCCCATGTTGCGAGGTTCGTCCTGCACCCACGTGACCTCCGCCTTGGCGAAGCGGTCGAGCAGCGCCTTCACCTCGTCGGCGGGGAAGGGGTGCAGCTGCTCCACGCGAGCGATGGCGACATCCTTCACACCGGCCTTGGTGCGGCGGTCGGCCAGCTCGTGGAACACCTTGCCCGAGCACAGGATGAGCCGCCGCGTGGCCTCGGGGGCGGGGGCGGCGTCGTCGGCGATCACTCGCTTCCACGAGCCCTTGGTGAAGTCCTTCACGGGGCTGCACGCGGCGGGCAGTCGCAGCATGCTCTTGGGCGTCATGATGACCAGCGGCTTGCGGAAGTTCACCTTCATCTGCCGGCGGAGCAGATGGAAGACCTGGGCCGCGGTGGTGGGCTGGCAGACGACCATGTTGTCGCCGGCGCAGAGCTGCAGGAAGCGCTCCAGGCGCGCGCTCGAGTGCTCGGGGCCCTGGCCCTCGTAGCCGTGGGGCAGCTGCAGCACCAGACCGCTGCTGCGGTGCCACTTGGCCTCGGCGCTGGCGATGAACTGGTCGATGATCACCTGGG
>CAIOTP010000216.1 GCA_903861235.1 uncultured bacterium
CTGGCGGGCAGGAACACCGGCACGCCGATGTCGACCAGCAGGCCGCCCTTGATCTTGCGGAGGGCCTTGCCCTCGATCACGTCGCCTTCCTTGCGGGTCTCGAGCAGCTGGTTCCAGCCGCGGATGCGGTCGGCCTTGCGCTTGCTCAGGGTCAGGCCGCCGTCGGGGCTCTCGGTCTCCTCGACCAGCACCTCGACCTCGTCGCCGACCGCCACGCCGCCGGTCTCGTCGAACTCGGCCTTCTCGACCTGGCCCTCGCTCTTGCCGCGGATGTCCACGATGACGAAGTCGCCGCTGATGGCGACGACCTTGCCCTTGACGATGTTGCCGGTGCCGACGGCCGCGGCCTCGGCGCCCAGGATGGTTTCAAGATCGGAGGCGGCGCCGAAGGCGTCCTTGAGGAGGCGGTCGGCGGCGTCGGCCTCGAGGCCGAGCTGTTCGATGAGATTGTGGTTGACCATGTGCTTCTGGAAGGGGTGCGAGATGCGCCGCTGTCGCGCTCGCGGCAGGCCGGCTGGGTGCGTGATCGCCCGGACGCGCGTCCGGGTCGCCGGCCGCGATGGGCCGGGTCGATGATGGTAACCGAAGCCCCCGCCGCCGCGAAGGGGTGGGAATCCTCAGGCCGAGGCCGCCACCACCGTGGCGGGGCGGTGCCGGCGGTCCCGCCGCATGCGGATGAAGCCCCAGACGCCCACCACGTTGACCAGGGTGCACACGAAGAAGGTCCACGGTGCCAGGCCCAGGTGCCGCAGTCCCTCGTACAGGCCCACGGCCAGGAAGGGGGCGACCAGGCCTCGCAGGCCGTTGAGCGTGACGTGCACCGCCATGTACTCCGCGTCGCGCTCGGCCGGGGCGAAGTCCTGGTGGCCGATGTTCCACGCCAGGCTTCCGCCGGCGAAGCCCACGCCCAGCACGGCGCCGGTCACGTAGAAGAGCGTCATGGACTGCATCCACGAGGCCAGGAACAGCGTGCCCGTGGCCACCACGAAGGTCCAGCCGTGCCTGGCGCGGAAGTCGACCACATGCAGGCGCCCCAGGCGCCGGGCCCAGAAGGGGATGGCGAAGGGCATGACCGCCAGCGGGATCACCGTGGTGGCCAGGATGCCCTGCGTGTAGCTGGCGTGCAGGTCGTCCTCCAGCACGATGGCCATGGGCGCACCGATCATGAGGTTGCCCAGTCCGAACACCCACATCCAGAGCATGAATCGCGCATAGGGCGGGTCCTGACGCAGCGTGCGCACGATCGATCCTGGGTCGAGCGCGGACGAGGATCCGGCCTCGTCGCTCTCGGCCCGCAGCGTCTGGCTCTCGTGACGCACCGGCACCCGGCGCCAGAGCACGTTTCCCACGATCCCCAGCAGCGCCAGTGCGGGGAACAGCAGGTGGAAGCTTCGCGGCGAGAGGTCCATGCCTGCGCCCAGGGCCCAGCTGCTCAGGGCCAGCACGAGCGACTGCACGGTGGCCATGTTGCCGGCGATGCGGGCGCGCGCCTCGCGGGGGTAGTTGGCCCGCCAGACTGCGGCCCGCAGGGTGACCACGCCCGTCCAGGCCACCCGGGCCAGCGTGGCCAGGACGCACAGGCCCCAGAGCCCCATCCGGTTCTCCGGCATGGCCGCGATCAGGGCCACGCAGGCGGCGGTGGCCGTCTGCAGCCACGCGATGAAGGGCACCTTGCGTCGGCCTCGGGCCAGCCCCGCCCATGCGAAGCTGGTCAGGTTGGCCACGTTGGGCGCAGCACTCACCACCGCCACCGCCATGTTGAGCTCGAAGGCGCTCACGCCCGAGTCCGCGAAGGCCTTCTTCACCACCACCGAGAGCGCTCCGCCCTCGATGGCGCCCAGGAAGAGCGGCAGAAAGGCCCAGCTCAGCAGCTCGCGCAGATATGCCGGTCGCGACACCGCCGGCACCGCACTGGGGTGGAAGTGGCGCAGGCCGGGAAGGGCGGCCAGGCCGCGTGGGGAGCTGGTGGCGGGGCCAGGCATCGAATCGGTCACTCTAGGGCGCCTCCATCGGAGCGATCCTGTCCCGAGGGCCAGAAAGCAAGCGACCCGCCGGTCGAGGCGGGTCGCTGAGTCTCGGCGGCGTTCCGGCGATCAAGGATTGCCGGAGGTGTTGATGACGGGATAGGGCGTGAGCGGGCTGGGTTCGTCGGCCAGCCACATGCGGCCCAGGTCGCTCCAGAACATGCGGGTGGTCTGGTTGGCGTTCACCGCCAGGTTCCGCTGCATGTCGATGTCGCGCTCGTTCATGCCGGCGAGCTCCGGCGTGGGATTGTTCTTGATGGCCTCGAAGCTCACGTCGTAGATGCCGCCCTTCTCGTAGTCCTTGGCGGTGGCCGGAGCCAGGTCGCCATTGGGGAGGTACTGCGGCTCGCTGCGGCACGCGGCCAGCAGGGCGACGGGGACGATCACGAGGGTGAAAGCCTTCATGGGAAGGGAAAGGATAGCGGTTTCCGCGGCCGCCTGCCCCGTCGGGAGGAGGGGAAATCCCTTCGCGGCGCGGGGCTGCGCAGGCCGGCGAGGAAACTCGAACCCCCGCTTGAACGTGGGCTCCCCGGCCATCGTGCCCGACCTTCCACTCCGCACAGGGCGTGAGGCATGGTCATCGACGCAGCCATTGATTCAGGGGATCCCTGGGAGTTCGCATCGGTTCGAGTGCATGGCCGGCCCGCCGCCCGACGGGGCAGGGGGTCGCGAACCGCAGTCTAGCTGCGCGGCGAGGTCGCGGCGATCTCCGTCAGCGCCTTCGGCATGGCGGAGCGGTAGGTGGCCGCCACGGAATCCAGCGCCTCGGGAATCACGCGGGCGCCCGCGACCGTGGCCATGAAGTTGGTGTCACCGTTCCAACGAGGCAGCACGTGCGCATGCACATGCTCGGGCAGTCCAGCGCCACCCGCTCGGCCCTGGTTCAGACCGATGTTGATCCCCTGCGGTTGCATGCAACGCTCGACCAGCAGGGTGGCCAGGTCGACCAGCCGCCAGAAGGCCGCCCGTGCCACGGGTCCGTAGTCGAGCAGACGCGGCCGCGCGTCACCCAGCGCCACCAGCAGATGACCGTTGGCGTAGGGGTAGCGATTCAGCATGATCAGACCGTCGGCGTCACGATGCACGACCAGGTTCGCCGTGTCCAGTTCCGGATGTCGCCATGCGGCCAGCAGGAAGTTGCCGCCCTCGGCGGCGCCGGTGCGTGCCTCGGCGGCCTCCGACTCCAGTCCTCGGATGTAGGCCATGCGCCAGGGCGCCCACAGGTTCCGTTCCATGCGTCCGATGCTAACGCGACACGCGTGGAGAGCCGCTCGGAGGCGCCAGCGTGGCTCGCCAGGAGGAACCGAAGCCGCTGGGCCCGACGTCCTTGACCGGGAGGGTTTTCTCCACCGCGCCGCACCACCACCTTGTGGCTTCCTGCGCGGTGCCACCCCCGGCGGCTCGACGAGCCAGCTCGGCGTCGCCGCGCACCCGGAGCGTCCAGCCTGTGCCGTCGCCGAGCCGGTCCAGGGCCTCCCGGTCCTCCGTGGGAGAATCCCAGCCGAACTGAGCCCGATTGAGTCCGCCGCGCCACCAGACCCGCAGCGTACGGCGAGGCGTGCCCCGCTCGCACGCCTCCACCACCAGTCCGAACGCGAGGTCCTCCCACGCCTCGCCGCTCGTCTCGAAGGGGGCGTAGGAGAACGCGTAGCGCGGCGGTGCCGAGTTCGTTCGGAGAAGGCCCTCGGAGAAGACCCGCGAGACCAGTTCCTGCAGTTCCGGGGAGTCCACGGCGGCCATCGGCGGTGCATCCCCCTCCACGACCACCTTCACCGGCAACCGGATCGTGCCTTGACTCCTCCGGCCCGCCGTGCCCAGATGGTCGCGCGTCTCCCACTCCAGGGTCACCTCGCCCTGGTGAACGCCTTCGGGAAGCCGACCCAGCTCGATCGCGAATGCGTCCCGGGGGCCGTCGAGCGATTGCCGGTCGGGCCGGCTCCAACGAAGTCGAAGCAGCCGGTCGCGCACGTCGGCATCGACCGGCAGCCCGTCGATCGACGTGATCCGCATGACCACCTCCACGCCGGAGGCCCACCAGTCGTCCACCACGGTCGTGCCCATCAGCGGCTGGTCGCGATGCCACTTCTCGGGCACGGCCAGATGCACCACGGGTGGCAGGTCGAGCGAGGCGAGCCGAAGCGGATCATCCGGACCCGCGGCGGGGTTGGCGTACCGGTCCTCCAGCGAGGAGATCCATCGCAGGTAGGTGGACCGCCACGCGTCGGAGCCCGGGGTGATGCCGAGTCCTCCGGACTTCACGGTCTCGAGCATGCGCACGGTGTCCTCGGGGGAGACCCTCTGGTTCTGAAGTTCCTCCAGCAGGTGCTGTCGCACGGCGGAGAGATGGTTGGCGGAGGGCACCCAGGGCATGAGCGCGAGCGCTGCGCGATGGGGAATCACGTGCCACCAGCCCTTGGCGGCGATCACGGAGCGCAGCCAGAAGGTGCCCGCGAACAGCAGGAGCAGGCATGCGGCGGCCGCCGGCCAGTGTCGGCGCGTCCGGAGGAGATCCCGCTCGTGGGGGTGCCGTGCGGCCGCATTCAGGGCAGCGGAGGCCGATCGTGGGATCCATCAGGTGCCAGCAGCGAGGACAACGGTGCTGGCCGCGCGAGCGATCCGCGAAGAGGGCCCACCACGTGCCCGACAGGAGCGCGACGGTCAGCACCGAGCCCGCGATCCAGGCGATCAGGATGAGGCTGGGCCCCGTCACCCGGGAGAGCCTATCGAGCCCGGATCCAGCGCAGGAGTTCCCGGGGCGTCGGCGTCTTGCCCTGCATGAGCACGCCCACGCGGAACACACGGCTGCCGGCCCACACCAGCGCCATCACGCAGCCGGCGGCCACGACGAGGGCCAGCAGCGACTGCCAGAGCGGCACGGGTTCGCTCGAGGTGGTGATCCGCATCACGTTCACGAACGGAGACGCCGGCGGAATGAAGCTGAAGGCGATCGCCACCGCGCCGTTGGGGTTGTGGCTGATCGGCAGCCAGAGGATCAGCGGCAGCACCATGGCCACCATGGCGGGAGCCAGAAGCGACTGCGCCTCGTGCAGGTCGTTCACGGCGCTGCCGATGCCGGCCATGATGGCCGCCACCATGAGGTACGCGAGCGGGAACCAGAGGGCGATCCAGAGCAGGTGGGAGACCTTGACCACGTCCAGCATGGCCAGCGCACCCAGACCGGCGACGGCAAGGCCGCCGTACATGATCAGGACCACCGCGCTCACCAGCGACTGTCCGAGCAGCTTGCCGCCGAGCAGCTCCATGGGGCTCACCGCACTCAGCAGCACCTCCATCACCCGGGAGGACTTCTCCTCGATCGTGCTCGTGAGCAGGTACTGGGCGCTGGTGAAGACGGCGATCCACAGGAGTCCCATGAAGGCCACCGGCACCAGCATGCGCAGCTCGCTCATGTCCTTGGCCTGGGCCCCGTCGGGGCTCAGGCGAGATGCACGCACGCGGGGGACATCCAGCAGCGCCTGCACCCGGTCGTAGTCCTGTCCCGCCTGCTCCACCCGGGTGCGCACCTGGGCTTCGTGCACCCGCCGTTCGAGCCAGCGGGTGTGCATGGGGCGGCTCGAACTGGGCACCAGCAGCTCCACGGCCGGGCCGCCGTCCGTGGCCGCCGGCTGCACCAGCACCAGCGCCGCCAGGCGGTCCGCCGCCAGGTCTTCGCGGAGACCCGGCTCGCGCGCCGCGTCGGTGACGGCCTCGATCTTCACCTCGGCCTGGATCTCCCCGCTGAAGGGATCGTCGCGTCCGCGCTCCTTCGCCGGGGAAGCCGCATGCAGCCCTCGATCGAGCGAGACCGGCAGACGGCCGGAGGCGTCGATCACGGCGATGGTGCCCTTGAGTGGCTCGGGCTCGGACTGCACCAAGGAACTGAAGAGGGGGATGAGCACCATCATCAGCACGGGCAGCACGACCGTGCCGATGATGAACCCCTTGGTCAGGGCGGTGTGCCTGAACTCGCGCCAGGCCACCTGGAGCACGCGTCGCATGGAGGATCGATCAGTCACCGGCCACCTCCTGCGCGGCCAGCACATGCTCGTCGCCGCCCACCAGCCGCACGAAGACCTCGTCCAGCGTGGTGCGGCGCACTTCCACGCGCCGCATGGGCGCCGCGGCGAGCAGGCGGCCCATGCACGCCTGCGGATCCTGACCGGGGTCCAGGCGCACCTGCAGGGCTCGGTCTCCCTCGCTCCACGTGCATGCGGCCACCCCAGGCAGTGCGGCGAGCACGGATCGGGCCTGATCACGATCGATCGAGGGCTCGGCCAGCAGCGTGCGAGGGTCGAAGCGGCGTCGGATCTCGTCCAGGCTCTCGTCGAGCATCTTCTCGCCACGGTGGATCAGGACCACCCGGTCGCAGAGATCCTCGGCGGTGCGCATCTGGTGCGTGCTGAACAGGATCGTGGTCCCGGCCTCGCGAAGGCCGGCGATGGCGCGGGTGAGCACGCGGGCGTTCATCGGATCCAGGCCGCTGAAGGGTTCGTCCAGGATCAGCAGCTCCGGAGCATGGACCACGCTGGCGATCAGCTGGACCTTCTGCTGCATGCCCTTGCTCAATTCCATGCACCGCTTGCGGCTCACGCCCGGGAGTTCCAGGCGCTCGAGCCAGTCGCCCACACGACGGTCGATCTCGGCGGGCGACACCCCCTTGAGACGGGCCATGTAGCGAAGGAATTCGGCCACGCGCATCTTGCGGTACAGGCCGCGTTCCTCGGGCAGGTAGCCGATGCGGTCCTTCGCGTCCAGCGCGGTGGCTCCCAGCACCTCGATGCGGCCGTGGTCGGGCAGGATGATGCTCATGATCATCCGGA
>CAIOTP010000217.1 GCA_903861235.1 uncultured bacterium
ATGCGCTTCGTGCCGTGCGATGTCTGCACCTACATCATCGGCCAGGCCGCCAGCATGGGCAGCGTCATCGCCTGCAGCGGCACCAAGGGCAAGCGCTTCGCGCTGCCCAACGCCGAGAACCTCATGCACCAGCCGCTCATCGGCGGCGTGCTCGAGGGCCAGGCCACGGACCTGGAGATCGAGGCCAAGCACATCCTGCGGATGCGCGAGCAGCTCTACGAGATCTACGCCCGGCAGACCGGCAAGCCCAAGACGCAGATCGCCGACGACTGCGAGCGCAACAAGTGGCTCACCGCCGCCGAGATGAAGGACTACGGCCTGATCGATCGCGTGCTGGAGAAGCTGCCGGTCAAGGCGCCGACGCCGCCGCAGGCGTGATCGCCGGGTAGGAATCCGGGTGCATGCTCCACCAGGCCCATGGCACCGCCATGGCGGCCAGCGTCCCGCTCCACGCGCCAGCCAGGGCGTCCGAAAGGAACGCGGTGCGCAGCGAGCACTCCCCCAGCACCACCAGCGCCACCATGGCCACGAGCACCCGCCAGGCACCCGGCACGCGGACCCAGATCGTCATGGCCGCCGCCGCCGCGGCGGCGCAGCGGGCGTCGGGCCACAGGTGAAGCCACGCAGGCGAGGCACTGCGGGCGTCGACCGACGCCGCCAAGCCGATCATCATGCCCAGCACCCAGGCCAGGAGCAGTCCGACCGACACATTGGCGGCGAGCAGGAAGCCCCACCGCGCCGTCTCCCGGCGCCGGAGCGCGGCACTGGCCAGGAAGATGGCGCCTCCGCCGGCCAGCCAGGCCGCGGGCGAGCCCAGGGCCCGCGCGCCCACCAGCCACGACGGCCACATCCACTCGAGCAGGCGGTGCACCGGAACATCCACGAAGGCCCACAGCACCGCCAGCAGCGGCACCAGACCCAGCGTCAGTCCCGCGATCACCGCGCGCCACCACCACGAAGCCAGCAGGGGCACGCCCTGCGGAAGTCGGCGGTCCATCACGTTGAACGCGGGAGCCTGGGTCACGCCATCACGATAGCCGAGCGGACCGGCCACCCCTTCGGCGGCCCCGCATGATCCACAGTCCCGCCAGTGCCGCGGCACCGGGCGCCGGCACCGCCGCGGGAGCCGCGGAGGAACCGAACACCCATCCGTCACGCGAGCCGTCCTGCAGCATGCGGTCCTCCGCACCGATCATGGAGCTGGTCCAGTCCCCGCCCTGCTCCGCGGTCCAGTAGTGCCACCAGTTCTCCACCGGCCAGAGGTCGCCTTCGCCGTACTGCCAGTCGCTCCCCACGCCGATGCCCGTCACGAACTTGCCGAAGCTGAAGGTCTGGAACTGGAGCTGGCCTCCGGCCACTCCGCTGGTCACCATCTGCAGTGCCTGGAAGCCGTTCAAGGAACCGTCCCAGCGCACCGTGGCGAGCCAGGAGTTGCCGTTCTCGAAGTCGAACTGCAGCGTGGCAGCCTTGCTGCCGCTGCCGACATCGAACGTGCCCACCAGGCCGGCGTGGACGGACGAGGCGCATGCGGCCATCGCAACCAGGGACGAGAGGAAGGAGAGCTTCATGGAGAGACGAGCCTTTCACCCGCCGATCGCGCGGCGGAAAACCGGGAAGGCCCGCGCGGACGAACGATCGGCTGGTGCCCGCGGCACGGCCGCCATTCGCCCGGGTCGCGCGGGCGGAGGGGAAGGCCTTCGGAGCGATAGACCCGACTCGTCGCGGGCCCATGGGCCTGCGACACACGGTGACGCGTTCGTGGCGGATTCGCACCGCCTTCCCCCGCTCGGGAGGCCGCCTGACGTACATCGACAGGCGGCGTCACTGTATCACCGGAATCCGCCTCGGCAAGCACCGGCTGTCACTTCCGTACCATTCCACCCATGGCCGAATCCGGCACCGAGCAGCTCATCGATCGTTTCCGGGGCGATTTCGAGAAGGTCCGCACCGAGGTGGCCAAGGCCATCGTGGGCCACGCGGCGGTGGTCGAAGGCACGCTCATGTGCCTCTTCGCCAACGGCCATGTGCTGCTCGAGGGCGTGCCGGGCCTGGGCAAGACCCTGCTGATCCGATCGCTCAGCCAGGCGCTGCAGCTGCAGTTCAGCCGCATCCAGTTCACGCCGGACCTCATGCC
>CAIOTP010000218.1 GCA_903861235.1 uncultured bacterium
AACAGCGGCATCAAGGTCTGGGTGAACCCGACCGGCCAGTTCGAGATCGGCGGTCCGCACGGCGACTGCGGCCTGACCGGACGCAAGATCATCGTGGACACCTACGGTGGACGAGGCCGTCACGGCGGCGGCGCCTTCAGCGGCAAGGACCCGAGCAAGGTGGACCGCAGCGCGGCCTACATGTGCCGCTACATCGCCAAGAACATCGTGGCGGCCGGCCTGGCCGACGCGTGCGAGGTGCAGGTGAGCTACGCCATCGGCGTGGCCGAGCCGACCAGCGTGCTCGTGGACACCCAGGGCACCGGCAAGGTGCCCGACGCGTGGCTGGCCAAGGAGGTGCGCAAGCACTTCGACCTGACGCCTGCGGGCATCATCGACTCGCTCGACCTGCTCCGCCCGATCTACACCCCCACCGCCACGCACGGCCACTTCGGCCGCCGCCCGGGCGAGGGCGGACCCGGCACCTTCTCCTGGGAGCGGACCGACAAGGCTCCCCTGCTTCGCAAGGCCGCCGTCCGCAAGCACCCCAGCCTGCTCGAGGCGAAGCCCCGGCGGCAGGCGCGCTGACGCTTGAACCCCGGTCGCGTCACCGCCTTCGAACGGCTGGCACGTCATGCCGAGGCGTTCCCAAGGCTGGAGCCGTTGCCGGAGGACGCGTCGGGTCTGGAGCCTCGCGACGCCGCGCTCGGCCGGCAGATCGAGCGACAGGCCCTCCGCCGATGGCTCACGCTGCGCACGCTCCTGGAACGCCAACTGACCCGACCGTGGGACCGTGTGGAACCTCGTGTGCGGGCCGCCCTCCTGGGCGGCGCGGCACAGCTGTTCCTGATGGACCGCATTCCCGAACATGCCGCGGTGGCCGAGACCGTGGAGTGGGCCAAGCGGGCCCTTCGGCCGGGTGCGGCGGGCCTGGTGAACGCCGTGCTTCGCGGGCTGGCCGGCATGCGGCAGGAGCGACGGCCACCCGGCCAGCCGGCGGGGCACGAGCCCACCCGGGAGGTGCCGCTGGAGGATGGCGGCGCCTGGATCCTTCACGAGCCGGTGTTCAGCGCCTCGCCACCGGAGCGACTGAGCCAGCGGACCGGCGTGCCGTTGCCCATGCTGCTGCGCTGGATCAACCGCTTCGGCATGGCCGAGACCGAGCGTCTGGCCCTGCACACGCTGTGCACGCCACCGATCGTGGTGCATGCCCTGCCCGAAGGGATCCCGGGCGGCGAGCCGATCGCCGGAACCGACGCCTGTGTCTGGACCGGCGAGCACGCCGCGCTGCAGGCGACGCTGACGGCGCATCCGGCCGCACGGGTGCAGGACATCTCGAGTGCCATGGCGGTCGGACTGACCGCGGACCTCGCGCCGCGCGTGATCGTGGACGCCTGCGCAGGTCGAGGCACGAAGTCGCTGCAGCTGGCCTGGGTGCACCGGGCCGCGGAGGTCGTCGCGAGCGAGCCGGACGAGACGCGTCGCGGCTTCCTTCGCCAGACGGCGGAACGGGCCCGCGCGGCCGGCCTGGGCGCGATCCGCGTGGCCGAGGGCGAGACGCTGCGATCCCTCATGGGCACGGTGGACCTGCTGGTGCTCGACGTGCCCTGCTCCAACACAGGGGTGCTGCCTCGTCGCGTGGAGGCCATGCATCGCTTCGCGCCACGCTCGCTGGAGTCGCTGGTGCAGCTGCAGCGTCGGATCGTGGAGGAGCACCTTCCGCTGCTCCGGCCGGGTGGAGCCCTGCTGTACGCCACCTGCAGCCTGGAGCCGGAGGAGAACGAGCGGCAGGCCGAATGGCTGGCCAGCCGCGTGGACGCCGCCGTGCCCCGCACTGAACGCCGGATGCCGGCAGGACTTCCGGGCGAGCCTCCGCAGGCCTATCGGGACGGAGCCTTCGCCACCCTGCTGACCGCCGTGCACCCACGGGGGCGAAAGGGACCCGGGTTGCGGTAGCATCGTCCGATTCCCCCAAGGGGAGCCGGCATGAACGTCCTGGATGTCCTGAAGCCCGACTGCATCAAGGTGCCCCTGCAGGCCGCCGACAAGAAGGCGGCCATCGAGGAGCTCGTGGATGTGCTTGCCTCGGCGGGCGCGGTGACCGACTCGGCGGCGCTCAAGTCCGCGGTGTGGGCCCGTGAGCAGCAGCGAAGCACCGGGATCGGTGAAGGCCTGGCCATTCCCCACGGAAAGGGCGCCACGGTGCAGCGGGTGGCCATGGCCATCGGCATGCCCACGTCGCCGATCGAGTACGACAGCATCGACCACAAGCCGGTGCGCCTGATCGTGATGCTGGTCAGCCCCCCGGACAAGGTCTCCGAGCATGTGCAGGCGCTCGGGCGGCTCAGCCGTCTGATGACCGACGCGGTGTTCCGTGAGCGGGCGTACGCCGCCCGCAGCGCGACCGAGATCTACGAGCTGTTCCGGAAGGCCGAGACGGCGGGCTGACCCGGTGCCTCGTGATCCCTACGAGGTCCTGGGTGTGCCCCGATCCGCGACCGCGGACCAGATCCGTGAGGCCCATCGCAAGCTGGCCAAGCGCTACCACCCTGACCTGAACAAGTCGCCGGAGGCGGGCGAACGTTTCAAGGAAGCGCAGGAGGCCTACGACCTGCTCTCGGACGAGCAGAAGCGGAGGCGATTCGACCAGTTCGGGTTCGGCGGTCCCGGACCGGGCGCTCCCGGCCAGGGCTTCGGCGGCCAGGGCGGCTGGTCCAACGTGGACCCCTCCACCTTCGAGGAGATCTTCGGAGACTTCCTGGGTGGTGGGCGCCGTGGTGCGGGACCACGCGGCGGCGCCAGGGCGGGCCAGGATCTGGAGAGCGCGATCACGGTGGACTTCCTGACCGCGGCCGTGGGCGGCGTCAGGCGCGTGTCGGTGCAGGATGGCGCGGGCACGATCGAACTGGATGTCCGCATTCCCCCGGGCATCGAGAGTGGCGGTCAACTGCGGCTGCGCGGCAAGGGCTCGCCCGGCGCGGCCGGCGGCCCCGCAGGCGACCTGGTGCTGGAGGTGAGCGTGGCCCCGCACCCGTGGTTCCGCCGCGAGAACCTGGACATCGTCGTGGAGGTGCCGATCTCGATCGCCGAGGCCGCGCTGGGCACCAGCGTGGAGGTGCCGCTGCTCGAGGGGACCGCGACTCTGCGCGTGCCCGCCGGCACCGGAAGCGGCAAGCGGCTGCGGCTCAAGGGCAAGGGCGTCAAGGCCCGTGCCGGCACCGGCGACCTCTACGCGTTGATCCGCGTGGACGCGCCGCGATCGCTTTCGGAGGAGGATCGCGCCTCGCTGGAGCGGATGAAGGCTTCGGAGCCGGATCCCCGTGCCGAGGCTCCCTGGAACCGGCTGCGCTAGCGGACCACCGACGCTCGCTCGCCCGGCTTCCGCAGGCTGACCACGTCGGGCAGGTTGCGGAACCAGCCGTCGTAGTCCAGGCCGTAGCCGGCCACGAACAGGTCGTCGATGTCGAAGCCCACGAACTCGCAGGGCGTGCCCATGGCGGCGGGCACGCGCTTGCGAAGCAGCACGCAGGTGCGGACGCTGGCCGCACCACGCTCGAGCATGTCCTTCCGCAGGAAGGTGAGCGTGCGCC
>CAIOTP010000219.1 GCA_903861235.1 uncultured bacterium
CCGCCGAGCTTCTGGAAGCGCTTCGGGTTCTTGAGGAACTCCACGATCTCGGTCACTTCCTCCTTCGCCTCGTCGATGCCCGCCACGTCGGAGAAGGTGGTCTGCACCGTCTCCTTGGTGCTCACACGGTGACGGCTGCGGCCGAAGCCGCCCAGCATGCCGCCGGGACCGCCGCCCGCCCCACGCATGCTGCGGGAGAGCAGGATCCAGAGCACCCCCAGGATGATGATGGTGGGCAGGATGGTCAGGAGGATCTGCGAGAAGGCACCGGTGGCCATGTCCACGCGGTAGGGCACGTCGGCGGCGTCGAGATCCGCCATGTACTTGGCATGGGCGGTGGGCGCGATCGTGACGGACACGGGGGCGGGGCGGTCGCCGAACCGCTCGCTGATGCCCTTGGTGCCCGGCTTCACCTCGGCGCTCACGCGGTCGCTCTGCAGGACCACGCTGCCCGGCTCCAGCCGGCCTTCCTTGGCGAAGACCAGGAACTGCTGCCAGCTGTCCAGGGACACGCCCCGGGTGGTGCTGCCGCTCACGATCACGTACAGCAGCCCGCAGAGCACCAGCACCGTGATCCAGGTCATGGCCTGCCGCGGCGGCTTCTGGGGGGGCGCACCACGGCCGCCCGGCCCCTGAGGCGGTGTGCGGGAGGGGTTGGGCGGATCCTGTCGGGCCTGCATCATGGGAGGCGTGGCACGGTCGTGTTCGTCGTTCGTTCGCATGGGTCTCACCAATCGGCCTGCATGTTGGCCACGATGTCCTCGGCCAGGCGCTGCACGGCGCCGTACTTGGCCAGATCGAGCGGTTCGGCCTGGGGTCGGCTGGCCACCACCATGCCGCTGCTCGCGAATCCGTTCTGGGCGGCGATCGGCTTGCCGGTCCGCATGTCCACCCACTCCCAGTCCACGGTCACGGTGTAGCCCATCTCCTCGCTCAGGCCGGTGCCCAGGCTCTGGCTGATCTGGCGGATGTCCACCTTGACGATCTTGCCGCGCAGCATGGTGTCCGCCGCGCCTTCGCCGGCGATCGCGTAGGGGCTGACCTGCTGCAGCCGCTTCTGGAGGGCCTCGGTGAGCTGGTATCCGATCTGGCGATCGTAGGTGCTGTTCTGGAAGATCGGCACCGCGATCGAACGGTACTTGGTGGGAAGGGTCGAGCCGGCCTTCCAGCCCTTCGCTCCAGCGCAGCCGGTCAACACGGCCAGGAGGACCGCCAGACATGCATGCTTCATGGCGTGCGCCTCGGCGGTTCCTGGTTGCTGGGGCCCTGCGCGGCCTGCGGGTCGGGTTCCTGGGCACCCTTCAAGGGCGTCTGGGGGTCCACCTGCGGCTGGGCGGGCAGCGGGGCCTCCGGGGCCGGCGCCACGCCCGCGGGCTCGGGGCCACCGTCCACGCCCACGATGCTCTTGCGGAGTGCCGCGTAGTCCGGGCACTGCTTCACCACGGCCGCAGGAAGCTTCTCGAGCACGGTCGGAATCTCCCGAAGCGCCTCGATGGTCGCGATGGAGTTGGGATATCGCTTCACGAGCGCCCGGATCGTCAGCTCCGCAGCGATCCAGTCGTCCACGCGCATGTACCACTCGGCCTGGGAGCGAAGACGCGCGGCCTCGCTCTCGTAGATCCGGACCAGCAGCGCGTCGGAGCCGATCTTCTGGGCGACCG
>CAIOTP010000220.1 GCA_903861235.1 uncultured bacterium
CCCGCCGCATCCTTCGCGCCCTTCAGGGTCTTCGAGTCGTCGATCGCGATGCGACCCTTCTTGTCGTTGGGGCGGCGGCAGACGGCGGTCGAGAGCCGCTTCCACAGGTCGCTCGCGTCGCTGGCGGGGTCGGCAACCTCGAAGGCCCAGCAGCAGACCACCAGCGGGCCCAGAAGGGGGCCGTAACCGGCTTCGTCCATGCCCGCCACGATGCGCATGACGCGAAGGTAGCGGCAGCGGTCCCTACGATGGCCGCATGCCCGCCAAGCCCAAGGTGCTGGTCGCCATGAGTGGCGGCGTCGACAGCTCGGTGGCCGCCGCGCTGCTGCAGCGTGAAGGCCACGAGGTGGTGGGGGTGTTCATGCGGCTCGGCTCTCCGGGCGAGTCGCTCGACGAGGCGATTCCCGCCGAGCAGGCCTGCGCCATGCCGAGGGGCGGCCTGAAGATCGGACATCAGGGCTGCTGCAGCCTGGAGGATGCGGGCGACGCCCGCGCCGTGGCCGCTCGTCTGGGCAGCACGCTCTATGTGGTGAACTTCAAGAAGGATTTCGGCCGCATCATCGACTACTTCGCGCAGGCCTATCACGCGGGGCACACCCCCAACCCCTGCGTGCGCTGCAACGACTGGCTGAAGTTCGGTCGCCTGTTCGACCATGCCGAGCAGCTGGGCTGCGAACTGGTGGCCACCGGCCACTACGCACGGTGCCTGCAGGGCGACCACGGCTGGAGCCTGCGCCGCGGGCTCGACGCGGCCAAGGACCAGAGCGCGGTGCTCTTCGGCATCCGCCGCGAGCGGCTGGCGCGCGTGCGCTTTCCGGTGGGCGAGCTGCCCAAGGCCCGCACCCGCGAGCTCGCCCGCGAGATGGGTCTGCCCACCTTCGACAAGCCGGATTCGCAGGAGATCTGCTTCGTGCCCGACCAGGACTACGCCGGCTTCCTGGAGCGGCGGCAGCCCGAGGCGCTGCGGCCCGGCAGCATCGTGGACCTTTCGGGACGCATCCTGGGCGAGCACGGAGGCCACCAGCGCTTCACCATCGGCCAGCGCAAGGGACTCGGCGTGGCGGTGGGCGAGCCGCTCTATGTGGTGGCCAAGGACGCGGCGGCCAACACGGTCACGCTGGGCCCACGTGAGGCGCTGACCGTGAAGGCGCTCGAGGCGGGCGAGGTCAACTGGCTGGTGGACGCACCCGGGGCGCCGCTGCACTGCACCGTGCAGTGGCGCGAGCACGGCACCCCCGAGCCGGCCACGGTGCAGGTGCTGGAAGGCGGGCGTTTCCGCGTGGACTTCCATGCACCGGTGGTCGCCGTGGCCACGGGTCAGGCGGCGGTGCTGTACGACGGCGAACGCGTGCTCGGCGGCGGCTGGATCGACCGCACCGAGCGGTCCGCCTGAGCCAGCGGGCCGCGGTAGGATCGCTCCGCATTCTCGCACCCCGCGAACCTGAGGAATCTCATGGCCACCGCTTCGAACAAGATCGCTTCCCTGCTCGGCAAGGACGCCGACTCGCTCCTCTCGCACAAGGCCAAGGTGCCGTCGAACCTGCTGCAGCTGCCCGGCCCGGACTTCATCGACCGCGTCTGGATGCAGAGCGACCGCAACCCCCAGGTGCTCGTGAACCTGCAGCGCATGTTCGGCACCGGCCGCCTGGCCAACACCGGCTACCTCAGCATCCTGCCGGTCGACCAGGGCATCGAGCACGCCGCGGGCGCCAGCTTCGCCAAGAATCCCATCTACTTCGACGGTGAGAACATCGTGAAGCTTGCCATGGAGGGCGGCTGCAACGCCGTGGCCACCACCTTCGGCGTGCTGGGCTCGGTCGCCCGCAAGTACGCCCACAAGATCCCGTTCCTGGTGAAGATCAACCACAACGAGCTGCTCACCATGCCGAACAAGTTCGACCAGATCATGTTCGGCACCGTCCGCGAGGCCTGGAACCTGGGTGCCGCGGCCGTGGGTGCCACCATCTACTTCGGCTCGTCCAACAGCGACCGCCAGATCGTCGAGGTGGCCCGGGCCTTCGAGGAGGCCCACCAGCTGGGCATGGCCACCGTGCTGTGGTGCTACCTGCGCAACGACGCCTTCAAGAAGGACGGCAAGGACTATCACGTGAGCGCCGACCTGACCGGCCAGGCCAACCACCTCGGCGTGACCATCCAGGCCGACATCATCAAGCAGAAGCTGGCCGAGGTGAACGGCGGCTACGAGGCCCTGAACATGGGCGGCAGCAGCTACGGCAAGTTCGACAAGCGCATCTACACCGACCTCTGCAGCGATCATCCGATCGACCTGTGC
>CAIOTP010000221.1 GCA_903861235.1 uncultured bacterium
GCTTGTGATCGAAAGCCCAAGGCTCCAGGCCTTGGGCTTTCTCGCTTTTCACGGATCAGTCGTGCGAAGCCTTCGCCGTCTGTGCGGCGTCCCAGGCGAGCTGCGACTTGGCACGGGCCTGGGCGAGCAATGCGGCCAGCTGGGGATCCGCGGGTGCCTCTGCGTACGCCGCCTGGGCGTGTTTCCACGCTTCGGCCGCGGTCTGGTCCGCTTTGCGCAGTTCGCCCAGTCTTCTCTCCTCGCCTCCGCCTCGCCTGGGGTTGGCGGCGAACAGCTTGCTTGCCGCCTGGGTGGCTTGTCTGGTCGCGTGGAGCACGGTGGCGGTCAGATCGGTGATCTTGCTTGCCGCGAGCCATCGCTTCAGGGCGGCGTCCTGGTCGGACTTGGCTTGGGCGTACTCGGAAGTCTGGTTGCCGAAACGCGCAGCGGCTTGATCGGTGGCCTCCTTGGCCGCGTCGAACTTGGTCTTGGCGGCCGTCTCGGCCTTGTCGGCCTCGATCCATGCGGCCTCGGCGGCCTCTGCCGCCTCGTCATGGGCCACTGCGGACCTGGTGTAGGCGGCGTCCTGCTCTGCATGGCAGCCCATCAGCTGGGCCACGGCCACCAGCGTGGCGATCAGGCGAAGCATGCCGGGCAGAGTAGCGATCCCGTGCGCACGGCTGGGGTCGACGCCGACCATGATGGTCCGCCAGGAGCCGGCGGTCTCAGCACACGAGCCTTCATGCCCGTCACGGACACCCGCCAAACTGCAGCAGCAGCACGGCGATGTCGCCCGCCGTCACCACGCCGTCCGAATCCAGGTCACCCGCACCCGCCTGCCCGAACTGCAGCAGAAGCACGGCGATGTCGCCGGAGTCGACCACACCCGAGGCGTCGAGGTCCGCGGGACAGGGTTGGGCCGGCGAACCGATCACGGCCATGCTGAAGTAGCCGCCCGCCGCGATCTTGGTGGCGCCTGTCATGCCGAACGGCGGCGAGGTCTGGCCCAGATCGCCGTAGCCCCACCCGGTCACGGTGCCGTCGCTTCGCAGGGCCACATTGTGATAGACGCCCGCGGAAACCTGCGTGACGCCGGAAAGGCCCACGGGCACATCGCTCTGGCCGTAGTTGTTGTAGCCCCACGCGGCCACGGTGCCGCCGCTCCGCAGGGCGACGCCGTGATAGCCGCCCGCAGCCACCTGACTGACGCCCGAAAGGCCCGCGGGAACGGTCGCCTGTCCATCGGTGTTCTGTCCCCAGGCGGCCACGCTGCCGTTGCTTCGAAGTGCCAGCGTGAAGTAGCCGCCGGCCACGATCTGGGAGATGCCGGTGGTTCCGACGGGCACCGAGCACTGGCCTTCGGTGTTGCGTCCCCATGCGGCCACGGTGCCGTCGCTCTTGCGGGCCACGGTGTGCAGCCAGCTCGACGAGATCTGCGTCACGCCTGAAAGCCCCGTCGGCACGATGCTCTGCCCGTAGTTCGGCCACGAGCCGGTGTTGGTCAGCCCCGCGCCCCATGCCGCCACCGTGCCGTCGTTCTTCAGCACCACGCTGTGATACGCACCGGCCGCGACCGCCGAGACGCCGCTCAGGCCCGCGGGCACATTCCGCTGGCCGTACAGGTTGTAGCCCCACGCCGTCACGGTGCCGTCGGTCCGCACCGCGAGCGCGTGCCAGCCGCCACCGGCCAGGCTGGTGACACCCTCGAGCGACGCCGGCACGTTCGTCTGGCCGTACAGGTTCGAGCCCCACGCGGTGACCGTGGCCTGCGCGAACGCCGCGCTCGACATGCCGAGAAGCAGGAGCGTGGAGGCGATGGCATTCGGTCGGCGGTGCAGCATGCAGGGGTCCTTCAGAGGAGGCTTGACCAGATGGACGGAACTTGACCCTCGACGGATGGGGCTGGGATCCAAGGTGATCGCTCCGGTGCTGGCGAACGACGGAATGCCGTGATGGCAGGGGCTTCCTCGATGCACGATGCCACGGAGCAGTCTGGTCGAAGTGCCCGCGTGAGCTTTCCACACGATGGAGGAACACGATCCGTCATGGGCACGGACCGAAGTTCAGCAGAAGGATCGCAAGATCCGCGGAATCGACTTCGCCGTTCGCGTCCACGTCGCCATGGCAGGCTGAGACGCCATTGGCATAAGAACTGGGAGGGCAATGCCCCCAAAGATTCAACACGTTAGCGATATCGCCCGCCTCAACCATGGAATTGCCATCTATATCCGCCGGGCAAGAGCTGATGGCAGCAAGGGAGTGGAAGCCACCAGCGGCGATTTCGACGATTGGAACGGTGATCTCTGGAGGTGATGCCAAACCATAATCGCTGCGACCCCAGGTGACGACTTGTCCATTGCTCATGAGGCAGATGGTGTGATTGCCCCCGGCAGCCAATCTCCTGGGAACTCGCAGCCCTTGCGACAACTCCAGCGGTATGTCTGTCTGCCCCCAGGTGTTGTCGCCCCAAGCCAGTACCTGCACCGGCCAATTCTCGGTAAGCACCACGGTGTGGGCGGCCCCACAGACCACCTGTCGGACGCTCGGAAGGCCCGCGGGCGCGGAGCACTGTCCGCGACTGTCGTCGCCCCAGAGACGGAGTTGGTTCGTACCCCATCCATCAAGAGCAGCCGTGTGATAGTCGCCCGCCGCGATGGCGTGGGCATCGTGCATGGTCGAGGGCACGTCGCACTGACCCTCGTCGTTCCTGCCCCAGCAGGTGACCCGAGCCAAGCCATTTCGTCGGCTCAGCGCGACGGAATGGTCCATCCCGGCAGAAAGGACCATCGATGAAGACGGCCAGATGTCGAAGCTGTCGCCCTGAAGTTCGACGGGGGGTGTGCACTGTCCCCAGTTGTTGTCGCCCGCGCAGGTGATCACCGATGTCTGGCGGCTCAGGTCGAAACTGAGCACAAGCGTGTGTCTGCCCCCAGCAGCAGCGGCCTGTGGATATACGAGCGGTGGCAGGTTGCACTGGCC
>CAIOTP010000222.1 GCA_903861235.1 uncultured bacterium
GGCGGGCATGACCGGCCGCATGATCCGCGAGGGCGGAACCGCCACCCGCAAGCCCGCGGAGGTGGACGAGGCCTTCGACTTCATGGCCACGCAGTGCTCGACCTCGTGCGGCGACACCACCAGCTCGGCCAGCATGAACTGTCTGGCGAACAACTTCGACGAGAGCCTGAAGCTCTTCGTGGACATGCTCCGCAACCCGGGCTTCGACGCCGCTCGCCTGGACACCAACCGTGGACAGCTGCTCGAGGGCATGAAGCAGCGGAACGACGACGCCCGCGGCATCAGCGGTCGCGAGTGGGCCGCCCTGATGTACGGGCGGGAGCACTTCGAGGCGGCCGAGCCCACGGAGAAGGGCATCAAGGCCATCACCCCCGAGGCCATGAAGCAGCTGCACGCCCGCATCTTCAACCCGGGCAACATGATCATCGCGGTCAGCGGCGACTTCGAGCCCAAGGCCATGATCGCCAAGCTCGACGCCGCGTTTGACGGCTGGGCCCGTGGGCAACGGCAGGCCGATCCCGTGGCCCCCACCGCCACCCTGAAGCCGGGCGTGTATCACGTGCAGAAGGACATTCCTCAGGGCAAGGTCTCCATCGGCCTGAGGTCCATCACGCGCGACGATCCCGACTACATCCCCTACCTCATGCTCAACGACATCCTGGGCGGCGGCGGCTTCACCAGCCGCATCATGACCCAGGTGCGGAGCAACGAGGGCCTGGCGTACTCCGCCAACAGTCGGCTGGCTCCCAAGGTCTGGTACCCCGGCGAGTGGCGCGCCGGCTTCGAGAGCAAGAACCCCACCGTGGCCCTGGCCACCCGGATCGTGCTCGAGGAGATGCAGAAGATCCGTGACAACCCGGTGACCGACGAGGAACTCGAGACGACCAAGAAGCAGTTCATCGAGACCTTCCCCCGCACCTTCGAGAGCAAGCCGGCCATGCTCGGCGTGTTCGTGAGCGACGAGTGGACCAACCGCCCGAAGGACTACTGGAAGACCTTCCGTGACCGCGTGAACGCGACCACCAAGGAGGACCTGCAGCGCGTGGCCCGCAAGTACCTCGCGCCGGACCAGGTGGCGATCCTGGTGGTGGGCGACTGGAAGACGATCGCCCCGGGCGACCTGAACGGGCGGGCCAAGATGGCCGACTTCTTCGGCGGCAAGGTGACCCACCTGCCCCTGCGTGATCCCATGACCATGGAGCCCATCGCGGGCAGCGACAAGGTCTCGGACGGGCCGTCACCCACGGCGGCCGCCACGCCTGCGGCACCGACCAAGGGCTGAACGACCGCCCCCAACCTGGAAAATGACGAGACGGGCCGCACCCTCCTGCGGCCCGTCTCTCGTTCCGTGTCGCGACATGACTCCCCGTCGCGAACCCTGTCACCCGCGGCCTTGTCGGCGGCCGGCGGGGCCTTTCCTGTTCCAGATACGGAGGGTGAAGCGAGGTGTGTGACGGGCCGGATTCAAGCCGGTTCGCCGGCCGCGGCGGGGCTCCCTACCATCGCGGAATGCCCGCCGGAACCCTGGAACGCCCCTGCCCCCCGCCTCCCGGCGTGGACCGTGCCCTGGACGCCGTGGAGGCCAAGGTGGAGGCCGGCGAACGGCTGTCCGAAGCGGAGGGACTGGCCCTGTACGAAACCCCCGATGTGCACCGGGTGCTGGCCATGGCGGACCGCGTGCGGCGACGTCTGCACGGCGACGCCGCGTTCTACAACATCAACCGGCACATCAACTACAGCAACGTCTGCGCCCTCAGCTGCAAGTTCTGCGCCTTCCACCGCAAGAAGGATCAGGACGGGGCCTACGAGAAGAGCACGGACGAGATCGTGCGCGATGTGCAGGCGGCCGCGGCCGCAGGGGCGACCGAGATCCACATGGTCGGTGGACTGCATCCCTGGCTGCCTTTCGACTGGTACCTGGACACGCTCCGAGCCATGAAGGCCGCGGTGCCCCAGATTCACCTGAAGGCCTTCACCGCGGTGGAGATCGTGCATCTGCAGCGGATCAGCAAGCGGGGTGCGGAGGGCTTCGAGGGGATCAAGGCGGTGCTCCGGGACCTTCGTGACGCCGGCCTTGGCAGCCTTCCGGGCGGCGGCGCCGAAGTGTTCGACGACCGGGTGCACGACGAGGCCTTCAAGGGCAAGATCCGCGGCGACCACTGGCTCGACGTGCATCGCGCGGCACACGAACTGGGTCTGAACTCCAACGCCACCATGCTCTACGGCCATGTGGAGCGGCGGCCGGAGCGGCTTCGCCACATGCGGCTGCTCCGGGAACAGCAGGACCGCACGCTGCAGGACTGGGCGCGGGCCCAGCGGATTCCCGCGGGACCCGCGGGCGAGATCGTGCTCACCGGACCCGCGGATCGCTATCCGCTGGAACGGCTGCCCATGCCTGGGCAGGCCGGGCTGTCCACCGGCTACTTCCAGACGATCATCCCCCTGCCGTTCTATCCCAACGAGAGCGAACTCGAGCACCTCCCGGCGCCCACGGGGCTGGAGAACCTGCGCACGCTGGCGGTGTCTCGCCTGATGCTGGACAACTTTCCGCACGCGAAGGCGTTCTGGATCATGCAGACGCTCCCCATGGCCGAGCTCATGCTGGGCGCGGGTGCGGACGACCTGGACGGCACGGTGGTCTGGTACGACATCACCAAGGCGGTGGGCGAAGGCAACCATCAGGAGACGACCGTGGCCGACCTGGTGCGGGCCATCCGTGGTGCGGGATTCCGGCCCGTGGAGCGGGACACGCTCTATCGGCCGGTCGTGCGTGACGGCGCCGCATGGCGGGTCGGGGCCTGAACCCCGGCGCAGCCCGAAAATGAATAGCGCCGCACGAAACTTCCCGTGCGGCGCCGCGGAGACGGCGAAGGAAGGCTGCGTCGGACGCTCGACGCAGCCGGCAGGTCCTGTGGATGGGCGGGACTTCGTTGCCGGAGGTGGACCTGCCGAACCGGATACGGGGCGATCGACGTGTCCGTGAGACGTGCCGCGAAAGTTTCCCGGTGCAAAAGCACCACCGCCGCCGGGACCGGTCCGGCGGCGGTGTGGGGGTGATTCAAAGGGCCGCCTCCGACGCAGGAGGCGGCCGGCGGAGTCGCTGTGTGGGCGTTGACCAGACAACTCGGTCGACTCCGCCAGCCTGATTACCCCACGACGGACGACCCCGTGAGCCGGTTCATGCCTTTTTTCCGCTTCATGACCCAGGTTCCACGGCACCTGGCTCGGCGTCCGCCATTCCCAACGCCCACCGCCACTCGGGCATGTGGAGCCTGCGGGCCACCAGAAGCATCGTGGCCGCCCCGGCGACCGTCATGGTCGCCAGACGGCCTGCCTCGGCCCATTTGCCCGGACCCCGTGGAAGCGTCTGATCGACCAGGAACGCGGCCAGACCCATCACGGCGGTGCCCAGCAGCGTCTTCGCGAGGCTCTTCCAGACCACCCCGTCGACGAGCGGCCCGAGGCGCCGCTGAAGGCGGCGAGCCAGAAGGATCACCTGGATGAACGCGCAGATCGTGGTGCTCCATGCAAGGCCCGTGAGATTGAGCGGCGTCCAGATGAGCGTGACGTTGAGCAGGAAGTTCAACCCGACCATGCCCACGCCGATCCACATGGGCGTCATGCGGTCGCCGAGGGCGTAGAAGGCGCGACCGAGCAGGTGGATGCCGCTGTACGCCGCCACAGCCGGCGCGAAGGCCACCAGGACCTGCGTCACCCGCTGGGCATCCTCGGCCGTCACCTTGCCGAACTGAAGCAGGGTCGAGACCAGCGGCTGCGCCACCAGCATGAGTCCCGCGCTGGCCGGCAACCCGATGAACGCCACGAGCCGCACGCCACGTCGGAGCGAGTGCATGAAGGCTTGACGATCATCGGCCTGCCGAGACAGCAGCGGGAACATGACCGTGGCCACCGAGATGCCGAAGACGCCGAGCGGGAACTCGTAGAGTCGTGTGGCCGCGTTCATGACCGCGTTGGACCCGGGCTTCAGCGGATAGACGAAGCCGAGGAATGTGTCGCCCACGTTCGAGGCATAGCTGGCGATGAAGCCGTCCATGAGGATGTTGAGCTGAAACACGCCCAGTCCCAGCAGCATGGGAAGCCCGGACCGCAGCGTCTCCACCAGCGGTGCTCGCTCGGACCCCAGCCGCAGCGCAGGGCGAAGACCCAGGCCCCGCAAGCCTCGAGCCATCCAGACGAACTGCACGATGCCCGACAGCAGCACACCCATCGCGACCCACCCGATGCGTGAGGATCCGGAGTCGTCGCCGTGGCCCGGGACGGCCCACGCCAGCAGCGAGGCGCCGATGATCCCCACGTTGAGGATCACGGGACTGAACGCGGAGGGACCGAACCTCGCGTGGACGCCGAGAATGGCACCCATGACCGCCACAAGGCACACCAGCGGCATGTAGGGGAGCATGACGGCGGTGAGCCGCAGGGTCAGTGACCCGCCCGCCGTCTCCGCGGGACAGGCGGCCAGGACCAGCTCGACGACCAGCGTGAGCCCGGCGAGGAACACGGTGAGGAGCGAAAGCAGGAGGCCGGCGAAGCGGCGTGCCGCGGCGGGATCGTCGCGCTCGAGTCGCGCGTAGACGGGCACGAAGCTGGCCGTGAGCGCCCCCTCGCCGAAGAGGCGCCGGAAGAGATTGGGAATCTGGAACGCCAGGGCAAAGTTGTCCATGACCGGACCCATGCCGAACACGGCGTACTGCACGGACTCGCGCAGGAGGCCGAAGGCGCGACTCAGCAGCGTGAGCAGCGTGAAGGTTCGGGCATGCTTCTCGATGGTCATGGGCGGACCCGGGGCGGAGTAGAATCGGCCGTATGCGTCGTCTGACTGCAGGGTTCATGGTGCTGGTGATGGCCGCCGTGCCGGCCGTCCAGTCCGGCTGCGTGGCCCGTGCGGCCCGACTGCTTTCGGGCAAGGGCGATCCGACCGTGCTGGAGAGCGACATTCCCGCTCCCCCGGGCCTGGAGAGCCGGCACGCGACCGGGATCGACCAGAAGGGCGAGGTGCTCTCCGGCGGCCGCTTCACCTACCGCGGCACCGTGGGCGAGACCGACGCCTACGCCGACGAGATCGTGGGCCTGTACTCGGAGCGCGGCTGGACGCTCTGGCGCCGCGAAGTGGGCCCCGGCCACGGCAAGATCTTCTTCCGCAAGGACAGCCGGCAGGTGGAGGTCAACTACCGAGCCAACCCCATCGATCCTGCCATGGGCTCCGCCACCGTCCTGGTGGGACCGATCGCCGCCTCAGCGGCCCCTGAGCCGGGCGACGCAGGCAAGGCCCGCGGCCCGGCCTGACCGCATCGACGCGTCGATCGAACCCTCGGTGACCCAGTCTCCAGCCAGGAACAGGCCCTGGCCGCGATCCATGACCGGTCGCCTGGCCAGGTCCTGGGGCCACTGCCTCGGCAGGGCCCTGCGCACCAGGTCGGTGCGAAGGAGGCGCCACGCGTGGATCGGGGCACGGAACCAGCGAGCCAGCTGGGATCGTGCCTGAAGCTCCAGCCCCCGCGCGCCCATCGCGTCGATCGGAGCGCCCACCACGCTCGCACTGACGAGGGCGTGTCCCGCGGGCGCATGGCCCGGCATGGCGGCCGAAAGGTTGACCAGGTGGTTCACGGGCCCGTCACCCGAACCGTCCAGATGCAGCACCGGGGTGCGAAGCGAGGCCGGCAGTGCAGCCTCGGGCACGCCGAAAGCCAGCTGAACGGTGGATCGCCACTCGGGTTCCGGAAGATCGGGCAGGAAGGCGCGGGCCGCGTTCGCGTCCACCGCCAGGATGACCGCGTCGGCCTGCAGCGGGCCGGCAGGTGTTCGAAGCGTCCAGCCGCCGTCGTGCCGCTCCATGACCTGGACGGGCGAACGCAGTCGGATGGCACCGGAGGGAAGCGGAAGGGCCAGCACACGGGGGATCTCGCCCATGCCCCCCTTCGGAATGGCCGCCCCTCCACGAGCGAACATGGTCAGGAGGAACTCGAGCAGGCCCGCATCCATGCCGAGCGACCGGTCCAGGAACACGCCGCCGAAGAAGGGCCGGACGAAGCCGTCGATGAAACGGCGGCCGGCCGCTTCGCGTTGCAGCAGGTCGTACGCCGATTCGCCGCGGAGACAAGGCGCGGTGGGCGTGGGATCCAGCATGGCACGCACCACCCGTGGAAGCATGAAGCGGAGCGCCCCCGGCCCCGCGATGCCGCCCCGCAGGGCGTGCCACGGACCCAGCGGCACCTCGAGCGGATGGCCCACATGGACCAGTCGCCGTCCGTTGAAGACCATGGCCTGCCGGGGAAGGTGGCACAGCTGCAGCGCCTGCGGATCGATCCACTCACCCGCCTCCGGATACGCCGGCAGGTGCACCTGGAAGCCACGGTCGATGCGGTAACCCTGGACCAGATCGGTGGCCACGCGGCCGCCGACGCGGTCGGAGGCCTCGAGCAAGGTGAACGGCACGCCCCCGGCGTGCAGGGTTCGGGCGGCGGCAAGACCCGAGAGTCCGGCTCCGATGACGGCGACATGCATGGGATTCAGCCCTGGCGAACCGCAGGTGCGGCCGACTGGCGCTCGGCCCA
>CAIOTP010000223.1 GCA_903861235.1 uncultured bacterium
GACCTCCTCCATGTTCGTTCTTCACGCCAACTGGCATCGGCACCGACTCCACCTGTGGGCCGAATCGCCGGAGGCGTATCGCAAGGGCGTGAAACCTGAGCCGCGCGGCGAGGGACTTGTGCAGCACGCGTTCGCGGCCGGTGAGCGGGAGATCCTCGCGGTGGCGGACGAGATCGGGCTGAAGGTGGAAGCCGCGGAGGCGGCCGCGCTGCCTCTGGTGCTTCCGTTCGAGGGTGATCGCCCCGCACCCAGCGACAGGATGGTCTCCGACCTGGGGCTGACGGTCGACACGGAGCGCGATCTTCGCCTGGAGGCGTGCGACATTCCCACCTTGGCCGTGCCGGCCGAGCGGGTGCTGGAGACGCTGCTGGCCTTCGAGGCCGCCCAGGGAGAGGACGAGCATCGTGGGGGCCATGAACTCCGCTTCTGGTGCGCGGCGGCCCGGCTGGCCCTGGAGCTGGTCGAGGACCAGCGCATCGTGCCGACCGTTCAGCAGGACCGGAGCGGGCGCATGGAGGCTCATTGGCGCCCGTGGCTGAGCGACGCCGGCACCGCGGAGAAGGCGGCGACGCTGCTGGCCGCCATGCCTCCCATGTGCCGTGCCGTGGCCGACAATCAGGAGGCCGACGGCTGGGCCGTGCTCGAGGATTTCCTGGGCACCTGCGTGGACCGCTTCGTGCGCGGCGTGATGGTCGAGGAGAGCTACCGCGACTCGATCGAGGACCGGGATCCCATGGTGGATCCGCACGTGGCCTGGCTCTGCGGACTGCTGGACCGGGCCCAGGAGGTGCCGCAGGCGAGTGCGGGGGATGTGAGCCTGGTGCGCGGCGCACGCCAGTGGCTGGGTCTGCTCGAGGACATCGGCGAGGGTCGCCCCATGCGGCTCATGCTGGAGCTGATCGAGCCGCCGCCCGCGCTCTACGGCAAGAACGAAGGCGACGAGGACAAGCATCCCTGGCGCCTTGCCTTCCATCTGGTCACCACGGACGACCCGCCCACGGTGATCGACGCCGAGACCATCTGGAAGCAGGCCAGCGGAAAGGGCGGCGCGAAGAAGGGCGCGGAGAAGAGCGCCGAGCTGCTGCTGGGTGAGCTGGCCCGCGCGGCACGCATCTGGCCCAAGCTTGAGGATGCGCTCGAGGAGACCACACCCACGGGCCTGGATCTGGACACCACCGAGGCCTACGCCTTCCTGCGCGAGATCCGGCCGGTGCTGGAGGAGAGCGGCGTCCAGAGCCTGGTGCCCGACTGGTGGAGCCAGGCGAGCACGCGCGTGGGCGCACGGCTCTTCATCGAGGGCGAATCGGTCGATCCCGAGATGGGCTCCATGCAGGACGGCGTGCGCCGCGGGGGCCTGGGGCTTCACAGCGTGGTGAACTACGCGTGGCAGATTGCGCTGGGCGACCAGCCGCTTTCCATCGAGGCGTTCGAGGCGCTGGCGAAGAAGGGCAGCCCGCTGGTGCGCCTGAACGGCCGCTGGGTCGAGGTGCGCCGCGAGGACCTGGAGCATGGCCTGAAGTTCCTGAAGCAGCATCCGGGCGGACGCATGAGCCTGCTCGAGGCGCTTCGCATGGCCCACGGCGCCGTGGAGGACGCGAAGGGCCTGCCCATCCTGGGCATGGACGCCAAGGGCTGGGTGGCCGAAGTGTTCGGTCCCACGCACGCGTCCGAGCGGCTGAAGCTCATGGAGCAGCCCAAGCGGTTCCAGGGATCGCTCCGTCCGTACCAGCTGGCGGGCCTGAGCTGGCTCGCCTTCCTCGACCGGTTCGGACTCGGCGCGTGCCTTGCGGACGACATGGGCCTGGGCAAGACCATCCAGCTGATCGCCCTGCTTCAGCACGAGCGCGAGGTGGCGCCCGAAGGCGAGCGCGTGGGCCCCACGCTGCTGGTCTGCCCCATGAGCGTGCTGGGCAACTGGCACCGTGAACTCACCCGCTTCGCACCGGAACTCTCGGTGCACATCCATCACGGCCTGGAGCGGCCGCAGGGTGAGAAGCTGACCGCCACCGTGGCCAAGTCCGACGTGATCATCACCACCTACGCGCTGGTGGCCCGCGACAAGGAGAGTCTGGAGAAGGTGGACTGGCGGCGCGTGGCGCTCGACGAGGCGCAGCACATCAAGAACCCGCCGACCAAGCAGACCGCGGCCATCCGCTCGCTGAAGGCCGGACACCGGATCGCGCTCACCGGCACGCCGGTGGAGAACCGTCTGACGGAGCTGTGGTCGATCATGGAGTTCTGCACGCCGGGCTACCTGGGACCCATGGCCGAGTTCCGGCGACGCTTCGCGGTGCCGATCGAGCGTCATCGCGACCGCGACCGGGCGGAGCGGCTGCGCAACCTGGTGCGCCCCTTCATCCTGCGGCGCCTGAAGACGGACGCCAACGTGATCAGCGACCTGCCGCCGCTGGTGGAGAGCCGCCAGCATGTCCCGCTCACGGGCGAGCAGGCCGCGCTGTACGACCAGGTGGTCGAGGAGATGCTGGCCAAGGTGGACCGGGCCGAAGGCCTTCGTCGACGCGGCCTGGTGCTGAGTGCTCTGGTGAAGCTGAAGCAGATCTGCAACCATCCCGCGCACTACCTTCGTGAGGCGGCATCACCCGGGGCGCCCGTGGAGGTGGTGGAGTCGGCGGAGACGCAGGCCGAAGGTTCGGACGCGCCGATCGAGGTGCCTCAGGACGGTCGGCCACTCTCCTCGCGGAGCGGCAAGAGCATCCGCCTGATGCAGATGCTGGAGGAGGTGATCGCGGCGGGAGACCGGGCGCTCATCTTCACCCAGTACCGCCAGATGGGTCACCTGCTGGTGGCCATGATCCGTCGCGAGCTGGACGTGGAATCGCTCTTCCTGCACGGCGGCACGCCGCAGGCCAAGCGCGACCAGCTGGTCGCCCGCTTCCAGGATCCCGAGGGCACGGCGCCGCTCTTCGTGCTCAGCCTGAAGGCCGGTGGCGTGGGCCTGAACCTGACGGCGGCCAACCATGTCTTCCACTACGACCGTTGGTGGAACCCCGCGGTGGAGAACCAGGCCACCGACCGCGCGTTCCGCATCGGACAGCTTCGCACGGTGAACGTGCACAAGATGATCAGCGCCGGAACGCTCGAGGAACGGATCGACCAGATGATCGAGCAGAAGACCGAGCTGGCCACGCAGATCATCGGCGCCGGCGAACAGTGGCTGACCGAGCTGAGCACCGGCCAGCTGCGCGACATCCTGAGCCTGCGGACCGCCGCGCTGGAGGAGGTGTGAGCGTGAACCCGGCCCAGGGCCAGCCCCGAAAGCCCGACGCGCCCCGGCGCGTCCGGCACGGCATCAAGTTCCGCCGCAAGGAGGGTCTGCAGGGGATTCCGTGGTTCGCGAAGGCCTTCGTGGACGCGGTGGAGGGCCGCGCGTCCATGGGCGCGCGGGTGCTGGGCATGGAGTACGCCCTCAGCGGCCAGGCGGCCAGCTTCGGCCTGGAGACAGGCGTGGTGGAGGCCCTGGTGCAGGGACGATCGGCACGGCCTTATGCGGTGAAGCTCTCCCTGCCACACCTGACCCGCGAGCAGTGGGTGGAGGTCGTGCGGGCCATGGCCAGCGAGGCCATCTTCGCGGCCAAGCTGCTGGTGGGCGAGATGCCCGAGGCCATCGAGGAGCCCTTCGCCGCCTCCGGTGCCGCGCTGCTGCCCCGCGAGCCTGCCGAGCTGAAGGTGGAATGCAACTGCGGCGAGAAGCTGCCCTGCAAGCACGCGGTGGCGGTGGTGTACCTGCTGGCGGAGCGGCTGGAGGTGGATCCGCTGGCGGTCTTCTGCCTGCGGGGCCTGGATGGTCCCACGCTCCTGGAGCGCCTGCAGGAGGCCCGCACGGTGCACACCACCGGTGTGACGCAGAGCCACCAGAGCGCGCCGCTGCCCACGCAGAAGGCGCAGCTGCCACCGTTGGAGGCGTGTCTGGACGACTTCTGGCGGCCAGGCCGCAAGCTGACGGACTTCGAGCAGCTGCCCGCGGCCACCCATGTGCCGCATGCGCTGCTGCGGCGGCTGGGAGCCAGTCCCCTGGGAGGGCGCTTCCCGCTGGTGGGGCTGTTGGCGAGCGTGCAAGACAGCGTGCGTGCCAAGGCCATGGAGCTGCGCCGCCGGATCGAGGAAGGCGGCTCGTGACGCCGGTTCCGTATCAACCCTTCCGGCCGCACCCGTGGCATGGACTGGAGGCGGGTTCCGGCGCTCCGGAGCTGGTGAACGCGTACATCGAGATCACGCCCTTCGACTTGGTGAAGTACGAGATCGACAAGCGAAGCGGCTTCCTGCGCGTGGATCGGCCGCAGCGGACCAGCAGCACCCCGCCCACGCTCTACGGCTTCGTGCCGCGCACGCTGTGCGGGCCCGGCGTGGCCGCGTTGGCGGGGGTGTCCGAAGGAGACGGCGACCCTCTGGACATCTGTGTGCTGAGCGAACGGCCGATCAACCGGGCTGAAGTGATCCTGGAGGTCCGAGTGCTCGGAGGACTGCTCATGCTGGATGGCGGGCAGGCCGACGACAAGATCGTGGCGGTGCTGAAGGAAGACGCCATCTGGAGCGAGGCTCGCCGCCTGGAGGACCTTCCTCCACGGCTGGTGGAGCGGCTGCAGCACTACTTCCAGACCTACAAGATGCGCCCGGGCGAGGCGCCGAGCGCCTCGGTGCGGCAGGTGTACGGGGCCGAGCACGCCCGAGGCGTGGTCCGGGCCGCCATGCAGGACTACGCCCAGGCCTATCCCGGATCCGCGGGCTGAGTCGGCGCCGGAAGCCGCTTGACCAGATCGTCCACGGCGGCGCGGAGCTGTGCATCCAGGTCCCGTGACTCGTCCACCGGATCGGCGGGCACGCGCAGGTCCGGCATGGCGCCGTTGTTCTCCATGTCACGTCCGTCGGGCGTGTACCAGCCACGGAAGGGCGTGCGCACGGTGGTGCCGTCCACCAGCGTGGCGCCGCCGGTGCTGATGACCCCGCCGTAGGTCTGCTCGCCCACCAGCGTGCCTCGCTTCAGGTTGCGGAAGGCGTGGCTGATGATCTCGGCGTTGGAGAAGCTCTTCTCGTTGCAGAGCATGTTGGCGGGAAGCGTCCATCGCTGGATGTACAGGCGGTCCTGCGGGTAGCCGCGGGTGTAGCTCGGGTCCGCTCCGCGTGGCACGGTGTAGGCGTGCGGCTGGGCCATCAGGCTGGCGAGCACGCGGTCGGCCGTGCTTCCACCGCCGTTGTTCCGCACGTCCACGATCAGGCCGTCCCGCCCCTGGGCGGCAGCGCAGAGGTCGCGCTCGAAGTCCTCCAGGCTGGGCTGGCTCATGGACTGGATGTGGATGTAGCCCAGCCGCCCACCGCTCCACTCGCGCACGCGATCAGCGGCCCGAGCCACGGTGTTCTTGTAGAGCAGATCGGCCTCTTCGGAAGCGCCACACGGCGTGACCAGGCAGTCGATGGTCGCTGGGGTGCCGCCACCCTCGGGGATGCGCCGCACCGAGACCACGACCTCCTCGCCCACGCGGCCACGAAGCAGCTGCTCCAGCGCCGTGCGCGGACCGGACGCGAGCCCGTTGACCGCCGTGATCACGTCGCCCACGCGGAGCGGCGTCTGCGTCCGTGCCGCAGGGCCCTCGGGCAGCACGGCAAGCACCTCGAAGCCGCCCGGCACCGGTCGCGTACGCACGCCCAGGCGGCCGGCCGGCCGTCGCGAGGGATTGTCCTCGTCGCGGCGGGTGGCGATGCCGGTGTGGCTGGCGTTCAGCTCCCCCAGCAGGCGGTTGGCGCACCACTCGAATTCACCGTCGGTGCGGGCGGCCACGGCCAGGCGGCGGTAGCGCTCCCGCAGGGCGGGCCAGTCCAGCCCCTTCATGGAGCCGTCGTAGAAGTTCTCCTCGAACACGCGCACCGCCTCCGTGAAGCGGTGGTCGTTCCATGCCCGGAGGTCGATGGGCGTGGAGGCGGAGAAGTCCACCGCCTTGGGCTCGCCACCCGCCGGCGCCGAGGTGCTGACCCGGCCCGACGCGAGCACGACGACCTTGTCGCCGTTCAGTCCCATCTGCGTGGCGCGACCTGCGGGCGCCACCTTCTTCTGCTCCGTGCCGTCCCACTTCACGCTGACCACCGCGGGCGTGCCTCCATCGTTGCCGGTGAACACCAGTCGATCGCCGGCCGGCGTGATCTCCAGACCGGCCTCGTCGCCCGGAAGCCGCGTGAGACGACGCACCCGCAGGTAGGCGTCGTCCAGGCGGTACGCGGGCGGCGCGTCCTGCCTGGTCTCCGCCTTCTCGGGCTTGTCACCCTTGTCCGCGTCCGAGGAGGCTTCGGATTTGGCACCCTCCTTCGAGGACTTCTCCCCGTCCTTCCCGCCCTTGCCGGCCTTTCTGGCGTTGGGGCCGGGCAGGGGCTTCCGCTTCTTGGCGGCCTCGCCAGCGTCCTTGAAGTAGGTCTCCAGTTCGGCCTTGGTGAGGGCTTCGACCGAAGGGTCAAGGGCCAGCGTGTACACGTCGAACTCGTTGTTCACGCGGCCGGAGAGGAAGGCGAGCAGCTTGCCGTCGGCGCTGAACCGTGGAGCGCGGTCGTTGTCCGGATGGCGCGTGAGATTCACGGGTGCCGTGGAGCCGTCGGCCGAAGCCAGCCAGATGTCGCGATTGAAGTCGCGATCGTCCTGGCTGAACGCGATCCACCGGGAATCCGGACTCCATCGCCATTCGATCTCCTGATCCCAGCCCGGACGGAAGACGCGCTCCTGGCCCGACGCACGGTCGAGCAGCACCAGGTCGCCGCCCCTCCGGAAGGACAGCACCTTGCCGTCGGGACTCTCCTGGGGCTCGCGCTCCGAAGCCTCGCCGCGTGCCACCGGACGGATCTCGAAGGCCACGGCCTCGGTCCAGCGCGCGGGATCCAGTCGTGGATCTGCGGGCACCGGTTCGGCGGGCGCGGGCTTGGCTTCGTCCTTGCCGGCCTCGGGAGCGGACTTCGGTTCGGCCTCCGGCTTGGCGGCCGCTTCCGTCTTCGGGGCGTCCTCCGCCTGGGCGGCCCCGTCCGTCCTGGCAGGTTCGGCCGGCGTCTCCTGGGTCTCCGTCTTGGTGGCGGGCTGGGACTGCCTGCGGATCTCGCCGCGCGTACGGGAGACGAGGGCCTCCAGGATGTCGTCGTTGCCCGAGGCGTCCGAGACGAAGTAGAGACGTGTGCCGTCGCTGCTCCAGGCGATGTCACGTTCCCGGAAGGGCGGCGCCGTCACGCGGACCGCGGGGGCCTTCTCGTCCATGCTCCGCACGAACACGTCGCCGTAGGCCACGAAGGCCATGGTCTTGCCGTCCGGACTCATCAGCGCCTCGGTGACATCCTTGTCGACCTTGCGCACCTCCACCGGATCGGGCTCGTCGGCCGCCGCAGTGACCTGCAGCGGCTCGGGCGCCGTGTCGGCCCTGGTCAGATCCAGGCGGTAGAGCCGGTCCCACGCGGTCAGGAAGGCGGTGCGGCCGTCGCGGCTGAGATCGAAGCCCGTGATGTCGTCGGGCAGGCGCGTGAGCTGGACACCAGGCGCCTCGGGCGGATCGCTCAGGCCTCGGCGCCACAGGTTCAGCACACCGTCGCGGTCGGACAGGTAGACGATCTGGTCGTCGGGAGCCCAGGCGGGCTGGCCGTCGTTGCCCGCCCACTGCGTCAGGCGGCGGAAGGCGTGCTCCGTGGGCACATTCGGCGTGAAGAGCCACAGGTCGCGTGCATCAGGGCCCCGGTAGCCGCGACGCAGCCACGAGCTTCCGCCACGCTCGAACAGCACGCGACCATCCGGGCCGGGAACCGGGCACGATCCGAAGGCGCCGTGCACCCGATCCAGGGGCCCGCCCTCGAGCGGCACCTGATACGGGCGCGGCGCGCGGTAGAGGTCGCCCTCGCGCATGGAATCCCCCATGACCACCATGCCCCCGTCGGATCGCTGTGTCACCCCACCGAGCGACACGGCGGCGTCACCGAAGGTGAGTTGGCGCGGCTCGCCGCCACCGGCCGGCATGACCCAGAGGTTCCGGGAGCCCTCGCGTGTGCTCTCGAACACCAGCGTGGTGCCGTCCGGCGTGAATCGGGCGCGGAGGTCCTCGCCGCGGTTGGTGGTGAGGCGGACCGCCTCGCCACCGATGGCGGGGGCCTTCCACAGGTCGCCGCGCCAGCTGAAGACCACGCTCGAGCCGTCCGGCGAGGCCGCAGGGTGCCGCGGCAGGTCGACCGGGGAGGCCCCGGGGGCCTGGACAAGGGCAAGGACGGCTGTGGCGAACAGGGTGGGGGGCATCTGGGGGACTCCTGGTCAAGTTCGGGTTCACGAAAAGGTAGCGATGCCCGTATCCGGGGTCGGCCTGCACCACCGTCGCAGGACCGAGATTCTTGCCTTTTCCAGTGGAGCATCCGATGGTTCACGCACGCAGAAGGGCCCCAGGGCCCGAAGGGAGGATTGAACATGAGTGCAGGGAGTGAGGAAAGCATGGCATCCGGGGCCGGATCGGCCCCCACACGCTTCGAGCATCTGCGCGGTCTGCTCCGCCGGATGGACAGCACGGTCGACAGCACGCGCGACCGCCGCATGGGCAGGGTGATGGTGGAGCCGACTCCGGCTCCGGCCGCGATTCCCTTCCCCAGGGCGACGGCGCCCGCCAGCGGCAAGCCGCGGGCGGTGGCCAAGAGCCTGAGCGACTTCGAGGCGGCGTTCGCCCGCCTGACGGATCGCCAGGCCGGCTGACGGAATTCTGGTTCGAAGGGTCGGCGAGTCGGATCGCGAAGGCAGTGGCGGATACATTCCGCTCCCCATGCGCCCCGACTCGCTGACCTTCCTTCGGACCCTTCTCGACACCCCCAGCCCCAGCGGCTTCGAACGGCCTGGCCAGCAGGTCTGGCTGAGCTACGTGCGGCCGTTCGCCGACAAGGTGTGGAACGACGCCTACGGCAACTGCTTCGCCAGCGTGGAGCCAGCGGGAGCGAAGCCGGGTTCGAAGGTGATGACCGTGGCCCTGTGCGGGCACGCCGACGAGATCGGCCTGATGGTCAACCACATCGACTCGAACGGCTACGTGTTCTGCAAGTCGATCGGCGGCATCGACGCGGGCAGCATCGTGGGCAAGCGCGTGCAGTTCCAGAGCAGCGTGCCCGGCGTGAGGAACCCGGTGCCCGGGCTGATCGGCGCCACCGCCATCCACCTGCAGGACAAGAGCGCCGAGGGCAAGGTGCGCAAGCTGCACGAGCTCTACATCGACGTCGGCGCCAAGGACCAGGCGGCGGCTCAGGCGCTGCTGAACATCGGCGACCCGGGCGTGTTCATGGATTCGAGCATGCTCATGGGTGACGGCCTGATCGTGGCGCGCGGCCTGGACAACCGCATCGGCACCTTCGCCGCGGCCGAGGGCCTTCGCCTGGCGGCGGAGCGGCGCAAGGACCTGAAGGTGCGAGTGGTCGCGGTGAGCACGGTGCAGGAGGAAGTGGGCCTGCGAGGCGCGGCCATGATCGCGGAGGCGCTGCACCCGGATGTGGCGCTGGTGACGGACGTGGGCCACGCCACCGACAGTCCGGGCATCAACCATGCCCAGCACGGCCACTTCAAGCTGGGTGGCGGACCCAAGATCAGCGTGGGCGGCTCCATGCAGCCGGAGGTGGTGCAGCGGCTCCTGGAGGTGGCGAAGCAGAAGGACATCCCGGTGCAGCGCACCGCGGCGCCGGGCAGCAGCGGCACCGACACCGACGCCATCTTCGTGCGGCGGGGCGGCATTCCCAGCGGACTGGTGAGCCTGCCCATCCGGTACATGCACACCACCGTGGAGATGACCGCCCTGAAGGATCTGGAGCAGATCGGCGAGATCTTCGCGGGCTTCTGCCTGGGCCTGAAGGGCGACGAGAGCTTCGTGCCCGCGCTCTGAGCGGGTCCGGGCCTCCGTAGACTGCAGCCATGCTCCGCTTCGTCCGCGAGGCCTTCCGCGACATCCGCCACACAGGCAGCGTGTGGCCGAGCAGTCCGGCTCTGGCGAAGGCCATGACCAAGGGCATGATGGCCATGCGGGGTGAGCGTCGCATCCTGGAGGTGGGCCCGGGCACGGGACCCTTCACCGAACGGATCCTGAAGCAGCTGCGGCGTGGAGATCGCTTCGACATCGTGGAGATGAATCCAGCCTTCTGTCGCGAACTGGAGCGGAGGCTGCTGAAGGGCTTCCGGCACCAGCGCAGCGACATCGACGTGGTGCTTCACCAGGCGGCGATCCAGGACGCGGACCTGCCCGGCGAATACGACCTGGTGGTGTGCGGCCTGCCCTTCAACAACTTTCCTCCCACGCTGGTGCGGTCGATCTTCCGTCGCATGATGCGGCTGCTGCGTGACGGAGGTGAACTGGCCTACTTCGAGTACGCGGGTGTGAGGAAGATCAAGGCGCCGCTGGTCGGTGAGCGCGGCCGTCAGCGCCTGAAGGGAATCGCGTACGTGGGTGAGAGCCTGCGTCGTCGTTTCGACGGGCGTCAGGAACTGGTGCTGGGCAACCTGCCTCCGGCCTTGGCCACCCGGCTGTGCAAGGGCGCGGGGGCGCCACCGGCCCGGAAGCGGCGGGCCGGCACGAGCCGTCGCCGTGGTCGTGCGGCCTGAGCCATGGCCCGCGTCAACGAGCACTTCCTGAAGCTGGCGGCGGGCTACTTCTTCCCGGAGATCGGCCGCCGCGTGAACGCGTTCATGGCCGAGCGGCCCGACCTGGCGGGGCGGATCATCCGCTGCGGCGTGGGCGACGTGACCGAACCGCTGCCCGAGGTGGCGATCCGGGCCCTGCACGAGGGAGCCGACGATCTGGCCACGCGCGAGCGGTTCCAGGGCTACGGACCTGCCACCGGCCACGAGTTCGTGCGCAAGGCGATCGCGCAGGTCGACTACCGCGACCGCGGCGTGCAGATGGCCGACGACGAGATCTTCCTCTCGGACGGCAGCAAGCCGGACGCGAGCAACCTGCTGGAGATCCTGGGCCAAGGCAACCGGATCGCGGTGCAGGA
>CAIOTP010000224.1 GCA_903861235.1 uncultured bacterium
CACGCATTGGAGGGGTTGGCCTCGGATCTCTGGCAGCTCGCCCGGGGCTCGGACGAGAGCGGCAGCGGCGGCGAGCGACGCGTGGCGGGGCCGGACGCGGTGGCCGATCCGCTCAGCGGTCCACTGGCCGAGCTGGCCGGCTCGCTTCGCCTGCTCAAGGAGGATGCGGCGGAGGAAGCGGACGCCTTCGAGCTCAACGCCTACGCCGAGCGCGCCGACATGGCTGCCGCCAGCGTGCAGGCGCTGGTGCAGCAGTCCGTGCCCGGCTGCGTGTACTGGGTCGAGGGTCGGCGGAAGGCCCGCTCCCGGCACCGTCCGCCCATGAGCCTGGTGGCTGCGGCGGTGGATGTGGCCCCGATCCTGCGGGAGCACCTGTTTGCGCGTCCGGTGTCCGTCACGCTGACCAGCGCCACGCTGGCCACGGGACCGGGCGACTTCGCGCTGGTGGCCCGCCGCCTGGGCTGCGACGACGCGCGCACGGTGCAGCTGGGCAGCCCCTTCGACTTCGCGCGGCAGGTTCGGCTGCTGGTGGACCGTGGCATGCCCGAGCCCAGCCATCCCGCCTACGAGCAGGCGCTTGCGGAGCGTGTGCTGCTCCAGATCCGTGCCACCGACGGCGGCGCCTTCGTGCTCTTCACCAGCCTGGCCACCATGGAGCGGCTGGCGCAGCGTCTGGAGCCCGCGTTGGCGGAATGGGGGCATCCGTTCTTCGTGCAGAACCGCGGCCTGCAGCGGTCCCAGATGGTGCAGCGTTTCACGGAGGATCCTCGCAGCGTGCTCTTCGGGGTGCAGAGCTTCTGGCAGGGGGTCGACGTGCGCGGCGAGGCGCTGCGCAACGTGATCATCACCCGACTGCCGTTCGAGAGTCCGGATCGGCCCCTGACCAAGGCCCGCACCGAGCGGGTGGAGGCCCAGGGGGGCGACGCCTTCCGACAGGACTCGCTGCCCCGGGCCATCCTCCGCTTCCGGCAGGGGTTCGGGCGGCTCATCCGCAGCGGCTCGGATCGGGGGCAGGTGGTGGTGCTGGACGCCCGGATCGCCACCAAGGGCTACGGTCGAGCCTTCCTGGAGGCCCTTCCCCCCGGGGTGGAGCCCCGTTGGCTCGACGAGGAAGCCGATCCTCCCTCCCCGGAGGCCTGATTTCCGGGCAGCCACCGCACCATCCTCCCGGCGGGCCAAAGAGTTGAAGGAAAATCATGCGGGCATGAGGGGAGGGGCCGGCGCTTTGCGTTTCTCCTGTTGAAGGAACAGGGGTCGACCGGCGGGAACCGGTTGGCCCGACAAGGAGTCCGACGGCTGCGGGAACCAGCCTCGACTCGACGCGTGGACGATGGACGGGAACCCGTCGTCCTCAAGCATTTGGAAACGGCCCCACAACGGGGGGCCGTTTCCAGTTTTTGGACGCCTCGTCTCCGAGTCGCCTCAGGCGCGGACGACCTTGGCCTTGGCGAACCTGCCGCCGAGCACCTTCTCCGAAGGGGCCTTCATCCAGTCCTCCAGCAGGGCGGCGTAGAGCCCGCGGAAGTCCTGCGTGAACTTCAGGTCACCGTTGTCCAGATCGGTCAGGCTTGGGTGGTTGCCGTGCACGCCCGCTCGAACGCGGCTGCCCACCACGAAGGAGGGGGCCGCCGTGCCGTGGTCCGTGCCGCCGCTGGCGTTCTGCTGGACGCGGCGGCCGAACTCGCTGAACACCAGCGTGAGCACCCGGTCCTGGTTGCCCTGCGCCTTCAGCTCCTTCTGGAACGCCAGCAGCGCGTCGCCCACCTGCTGCAGGTTGCGGGCATGCGTGCCCAGCTGGCCGGCATGCGTGTCGAAGCCCGACATGGTGGCGTAGTACACCCGGGTCTTCATGCCGTCGCGGATCATGGCCGCCACCATGCGCAGCTGGCGGGCCAGGTCGCTGTTGGGCCAGGAGGTCATGGGTCGTCGCTCCACGGCGGCCCGGATGCGGTCGCTGCTCACCTGGGCGTCCAGCGCGGTGCGCATCAGGAACGCGGCCTGGCTGCGATCCGGGGTCTCGGGCAGCACGCCCGCGCGGTTGATGGCCTGGTAGGTCGCCTCCATGCCGCGGTCGACCTCCTCGCCCGTCCAGCGGAACAGGTCGGCGCTCTCGAAGCTGACCGGCTTCTGCACCTTGCCCAGCATGGCCAGCGGCGCCGTGCTGCCGATGTTGATCGCCCCCTCGGGCACCGGCGTGCCGTTGCAGGTGTTGTCGAAGTAGCGGCCGATCCAGCCGTCGCCCCGGCCGCCCGGCTGGGCCGTGTGCCAGATGTCCATGCTGGTGAAGTGGCTGCGATTGGGGTTGGGGTAGCCCACGCCCTGCAGCACCGCCAGTTGGCCGTCGTCGAACAGCTCCTTCATGCCGCGAAGTGACGGATGCAGGCCGATGCCGATCTTCCGGTCCAGTTCCAGCGCCACGCCCGCCTGGCCCCGCGCCTGCCCACCCGGCGCCTGGATGCCGATCGTGGGCCGCGCCGAGTAGTAGTCGGCGCTGCCGTAGGGCACCACGGTGTTGAGCCCGTCGTTTCCGCCGCCCATCTGCACCACCACCAGCACGCGCTCGCCAGGGATGCCCGCCTGGCCCGGGTTGGCCGAGGCCTGCTGCACCAGCCCGAAGGCGGATTCCTGGATGAACGCGGGAATGGTCGTGGCCAGACTGGCCAACGCCACGCCGTTCCGGATGAAGATGCGCCTGGAATGGGCCACGGGTTCGTGCATGAGCGTCTCCTTCAGCAGAGCTGGTACTCGGGCATGGCGGTGATCAGGCAGAGTGCCTCGATGATGCCGGTGTTGTCCATCCGCAGGCCGCGCGACTGCAGCGACTGGACCACGGCGGCGGTGCGGGCCGGCTCGGCCGGCGTGGGCAGCGAGCATCGCAGCAGCCAGGCCACGCCCGCCGACAGATCGGCCTGGCCACCTGCGGGTCGCACCGCTTCGACCATGTGCGTGGCGTCGAAGCCGTCCGTGCTGGCCTCCCACGCCTGGGTCCTGGGGGTCCGCCCGGTCAGCATGTACACCAGCAGGTTCTGCCGGGTGAAGAGGGTGCTGGTGTTGATCCAGGACCGACCCCCGTCCCAGCCCTTCACGCTGGGGGGGTGGAAGAGTTCCTGACCCATGAGCTCGGCCGCGCTGTTGAGCACGCTCAGCTCCCGCACCGGGGTGTGGTACTGCCGCACCGACTGCACCACCAGCTGCACGGGGCTCTTGATGATGGCGGCCCGGTTGGCGGGATGGTGGAAATGCTCGCTGGCGAAGACCGCCCTCAGCACGGGCTTGAGCTCCGCCTTCCGCTGCACCAGCACGCGCGCCATGGCTCCGATGAACGCCTGCTGCTCCTTGGAGAAGCCGCCCGGGCTGTCGTTCACGAAGAAGCGGTAGAGCTTCTCGCAGATGAACTGGGGGCACTCCTTGCGAGCCAGGATCAGGTTCACGAAGCCGTCCGGATCGAACGCCCCGGTGTAGCCCAGGATGGTCTTGGTGCCCTCGTCATGGTTGCCGCGGTCGAAGACCGGCTCGTTGTCCCGGAAGGTCAGCCCCGTCAGGGCACGGGCGCCCTCCTTGATGTCGCTCTCGGTGTAGCCGCGGCCTTCGCCCAGCGTGAACAGCTCCATGAGCTCGCGGGCCAGGTTCTCGTTCGGCCGCCCCTTGCGGTTCTCGTCGTTGTCCAGGTACTTGATCATGGCCGGGTCACGCACCACCTGCCGGACCAGCTCCGCGAAGTTGCCCGTGGCCAGCCGTCGGAAGAGCTGGTTCTGCTGCAGCATGTTCCAGCTCTCCTCCACCGTCCGGTAGCCGTTGGCGAAGTGGCCGTGCCAGAACAGCGTCATCTTCTCTTCCAGCGGCCGCGGTGTTTCGATCATGCGCTGCAGCCACCACTTCTGCATCTCGCGGATCTGCTCGCGGTCGGCCGCCTGTCGGCGATTGCGCTCGCGCTC
>CAIOTP010000225.1 GCA_903861235.1 uncultured bacterium
AGGAACCGCCATGAGCGGACGCATCACGCACAGCGAGAAGCAGCTTCAGCCCGATCCCCGCTACCAGGACACCACGGTGGCGAAGTTCATCAACTGCCTCATGTACGACGGCAAGAAGGCCACCGCGCAGAAGGTCGTCTACTCGGCCTTCGACGCGATCCAGGCCAAGCTGGACAAGGAGAAGCCCGAGAACATGCCGCGCACGGCCATCGAGGTCTTCCAGAAGGCCCTCGAGAACGTGAAGCCGGTCGTCGAGGTGCGCTCCAAGCGCGTCGGCGGTGCCAACTACCAGGTGCCCATGCAGCTGAACCGCCGCCGCCAGCAGAGCCTGACCTTCCGCTGGATCCTGGAAGCCACCCGCGAGGAGAAGGGCAAGCCCATGCACCTCAAGCTGGCCGGCGAGCTCTACAGCGCCGCCAAGGGCGAGGGCAAGGCGATCCAGACCAAGGAGAACACCCACCGCATGGCCGACGCCAACAAGGCGTTTGCGCACTTCGCGTGGTGATCTCGGCGGACTGACCACGTCACGAACGATCGGCGCCCGCGGCAACCGCCGCGGGCGCTTTCGTTTTAGCATCGGGCCATGACCAACACACCGGACGGCATCGGCTCCATGATCGCCGCAGGCCTGCGCATGGCGATCGGCTACGGCGAGAAGCTCTGTGCGGACATCCCCGAGGCCAAGTTCGGCCACATGCCGAGCACCGGCATGAACTCGGCGCTCTTCAACATGGGCCACCTGGCCATCTACCCCGAGCGCATCCTGGGCATGATGGGTCGTCAGGACCTGGCGGTGCCGCTCGAGGCCGGCTGGGAGGAGCTCTTCAAGAACGGCGCGCCCTGCGTGGAGCAGGACGGCCGGTATCCGGGCAAGGAAGCGATCCTGAAGCGGTTCGTGCAGCGGCATCAGGCGGTGGCGGACGCGCTGCCCTCGGTGAGCGACTCGCACCTCCGTGCCGCCAATCCCATGGGCGGCCGCATGACGGAGATGCTGCCCACCGTGGGCGCCGCCGTCATGTTCCTGTGCGGCAGCCACCTGCAGATGCACCTTGGGCAGGTGAGCGCATGGCGTCGCGCCATGGGCATGGGAAGCGCCATGTGAGGCACGCGACGTGAGCGGACTGCTGCTTGCGCTCGATCAGGGCACCACCAGCTCCCGCGCGGTGGTGGTGGACGCCACCGGGCGTTTCGTGGGTGTGGCGCAGCGAGAGTTCCCCCAGCATTTTCCGCGTCCAGGCTGGGTGGAGCACGATCCCGAGGACATCTGGCGCTCTCAGGTGGAGACCGCGGTGCAGGCCATGGCGGCGGCCAAGGTGCGGCCTGGCGACCTTGCGGCGGTGGGCATCACGAACCAGCGGGAGACCGTGGTGGTGTGGGAGCGATCCACCGGAAGGCCGATCGCGCCGGCCATCGTGTGGCAGGACCGGCGCACCGCCGACGCCACCGCCAGACTGAAGGCGGCGGGCCACGAGGCCGAGGTGAGCCGCGTCACCGGCCTGCTGCTGGATCCCTACTTCAGCGCGACCAAGATCGCGTGGATTCTGGACAGCGTGCCGGGGGCGAGACGGCGTGCGGAGCGTGGTGAGCTTGCGGCGGGCACGGTGGACAGCTGGCTGCTCTGGAAGCTGACCGACGGTGCCGTGCACGCCACGGACGCGACGAACGCCAGCCGCACCATGCTGATGGATCTTCACACCCTCGAGTGGCACGAAGGCATGCTCCAGCTCCTGGGCGTGCCGCGCGCCCTGCTGCCGCGCATCCAGGCGTGCGACGCGGATTTCGGACGCACCGCCGCGGCTCATCTGGGTGCCTCGGTGCCGGTGCGGGCGGTGATGGGCGACCAGCAGGCCGCGCTCTTCGGTCAGCGGTGTGAGCGGCCGGGCATGGCCAAGAACACCTACGGCACCGGCTGCTTCCTCCTCATGCAGGTTGGGGAGACCGTGCCCGTGAGCCGCCATCGGCTGCTGTCGACGGTGGCCTGGGCGCGGCAGGCGGCGAGAACCTCGTACGCGCTCGAGGGAAGCGTCTTCGTGGGCGGGAGCGCGGTGCAGTGGCTTCGGGATGGCCTGGGGCTGATCCGCACGGCTGCGGAGGTGAACGAACTCGCCGCCAAGGTGTCCGACGCCGGTGGGGTGATCATGGTTCCCGCGTTCACGGGGCTTGGTGCGCCTCACTGGGATCCACGGGCGCGCGGCGCGATCCTGGGTCTTTCCCGCGGCACCACCGCGGCGCATCTGGCCCGCGCCACGCTGGAAGGCATCGCTCATCAGGTTGCGGATCTGGTGGAAGCCATGCAGGCGGACGCGGGCCGGCCCCTGCAGGGGCTTCGGGTGGACGGCGGTGCCAGCGCGAGCGACCTGCTGATGCAGATGCAGGCGGACCTGCTGGACGTGCCGGTGCAGCGACCGGCGCAGCTGGAGAGCACGGCCCGTGGCGTGGCCTTCATGGCGGGCCTGGCGACAGGGGTGTGGCGTGGAGCGGAGGAGCTGGACCGGCTCCACCAGATCGAGCACGTCCGCGAGTCGCGCATGGACTCGGCGGACCGCCAGCGGGCGCGTGCCCGATGGCGAACGGCGATCGAGCGATCGAAGGACTGGGACACGGAGGAGGCGAACCCATGAAACTCTCGTCCAGGGCGGCCACGCTGCTCATGCAGGCGCGCGAGGAGGGCCTGGGTTCCCGTGCCGCCCGCCTCGCCCGGCTGGCCGGCGAGCCCTTCGACGTGCTCGTGATCGGCGGCGGCGCCACCGGCCTGGGTGTGGCGGTGGATGCGGCCAGCCGCGGCTTTCGCACGGCGATCGTGGAGGCACTCGACTGGGCTTCGTGCACCAGCAGCCGAAGCACCAAGCTGGTGCATGGGGGCGTGCGGTACCTGCAGCAACTTGATTTCGGGCTGGTGCGCGAGGCGCTGCACGAGCGCGGCCTGCTGCACCGCAACGCGCCGCACCTGGTCCACCCGCTGCCCTTCGTGGTGCCCAGCTATCGATGGTGGGAAGGCCCGTTCTACGGCACGGGCCTGAAGCTCTACGACGCCCTGGCCGGCAGCCTGAACCTGCGGCCGAGCCGGTTCCTCTCGCGAAGCGAGGTGGTGCACCGGATCCCGAACGTGCATCTGGACGGCCTGCGAGGCGGTGTGGAGTACTTCGACGGCCAGTTCGACGACGCCCGCATGGCGATCAGCCTGCTGCGGACGGCGGAGGCACACGGTGCGGTGGCGGTCAACGGCGTCCGCGTGACGGGCCTGGTCGTGGAGGCCGGTCGGGTCAGGGGTGCCGAGGTCCGGCCCGACGAAGTCCCGTCGTTCCGCATCGCTGCACGTGTGGTGGTGAACTGTGCGGGCATCTTCGCGGACGCGGTGCGGGCCATGGACGGTTCCGGAGCCACACCCATGATCGAGCCGGCGCAGGGGGTGCACGTGGTGCTGGATCGCTCGTTCCAGCCCAGCGACACCGCGATCATGGTGCCCCACACCGACGACGGCCGCGTGCTCTTCGTGATCCCGTGGCACGGTCACACGCTGGTGGGCACCACGGACACGCCCATGCCGCGTGCGGAGCCCGATCCGCAGCCCACCGAAGCGGAGATCGGGTTCATCCTGTCCAATGCGGGCCGCTATCTGCAGCGCGTGCCACGCCGTGAGGATGTCCTGGCCGCGTTCGCCGGCATGCGTCCTCTGGTGCATCCGGGAGGCAGCGACGGAACCGCCAGCAAGAAGGTGAGTCGCGAGCATGTCGTCCAGGTGGCCGCCAGTGGTCTGGTGAGCGTGATGGGTGGCAAGTGGACCACCTATCGCCGCATGGCGCAGGACGGCATGGACCGGGCGATCGAGGCCGGGGGGCTCGAGACGCGGTCCTGCGTGACCGAGTCCATGAGGGTGCATGGCGCGATCGACCGCGGTGACCCGGGGTGGCCTGCGGAGGAATGGCTTCAGGCCTACGGGTCCGAGGCCCATCAGCTGATCGAGCTGGCGGCATGCGAGCCCGAACTTGCCGAGCGTGTGCATCCGGATCTTCCTTACACCCTGGCGGCACTGGTCTGGGGTCTTCGGCACGAGCAGGCTCGCCACGCGGAGGACCTGCTGCATCGCCGGACACGGGCCGCGTTCCTTCGAAGTCAAGCGGCCGAGGCCTCACGCGTCGCCCTTCGAGCGGTGGGTCTCTGATCGGTTCGCCTCGATACCTTGCCCGAATGCCGAGCCTGATGCAGGCCGCCGCTGACGGATTCTGGCGCCGACCCTGGCTGCACGCATGGTGGATGATCGCGTGCGTGGCCGTGCCTCTGCTGGCGTTCCGCAAGCAGTCGGAATTGACGGGGTGCTACCTGCCGGCTGCGGACCGGATCGTGCAGGGGCTGGCGCTGCCGGGACCGGAAAGGTGGGTCTATCCACCTGCATTCACCCTTCCGGTGCTTCCGCTGGTCACGCTTCCCGTGCCGTTGTCGAGACTGGCCTGGGCGCTGGTCACGGTGACCTGCACGATCCTGGGCGTGCGCGCGATCTGGAATTCCGCCATGCAGGACCGGGGCTTCGCGCAGGCCGTGAAGCGACCGGTTCTCTTCGTGGGGTTCGTGCTCGGACTGGCGGTCACCTCGGTCGGCCATGCCGTCGTGCCGCTCTCCTACCAGTCGCATGATCCGCTCGTCTTTGCACTTCTCGCGGCAGCCGCCTGGGTCCAGGCGGCGAGGCCCGCCGGCGACCCGATCGGTGAATCCAGGGCGGGAGCCCTCCTCGGTCTGGCGGCGTCGTTCAAGGTGATGCCGGTGATCTTCCTGCCGACGCTCGTGACGACGCGTCGTTGGCGAGCGGCTGTGGCGATGGGCGTCACGGGCGTGGTGGTCGCGATCGGATTCGACGTCGCGAGCACGGCGCTGACCGGCAAGGCTCACTTCGTGGACTGGCTCCGGCTGGCGCAGGGGGGTTCGGACCTGGGCGCCTCAGGCGGCGGCATGTGGGGTGACTGGAACCCACTCAACCAGAGCGGCACGGGCATCCTGCACCGATGGATGGTGCCCACGCCGCCCGCCATGGGGCTTCAGCACGAGTGCATGGTGATGGACTTGGGACCGGCAGCCCGACGAGCGGTTCTGCTCTCGTGGGTCCTGGGAGTGATCGGCCTGCTTCTCCTGGTGTCCTGGCGAGCCTGGCGATCGGGCGCGGATGCGGCATCGCCGGCCATGCGCGCCTTGGCATGGGTCGGCGCCGTGGCATGCGGAGCCTTGCTCGTGGCTCCACAGGCCAGCAACTACCACTTCGCGCCGGTGGGCATCGCGGCGGGCGCGATGCTCGCCTGGATGGTGCGAGGAAGCCTTGATGCGTGGCTGCTCGCAGCCCTGGTGCCCATGGCCGTGATCGAATGCATGCCTGGGCGGGACGTGCTCGGCGGTCGGCTCACGGACATCAAGCTGGCATACGGGTCGGTGGGCGTGTGCGCGTTGCTCGCCTGCCTTGGTGCCTCGCGCGTGGCCTGGCTGGCCGGCAGGCCGGGATGGGACCGGGAGGCGCAGACATGAGACCCCGTCCGATCGACGTGCGTTACCTGGGCGTGGATCAGGCGGCGTGGGCGTTCCTGATCGGCGGTCCGCTCGGTCAGGTGCTGGTGGAGTGCGGGCCAGCCGCGTCGTGGCCCCATCTGGAGCAGGGGCTGGTCGAGGCTGGCGTGTCGGCCGCCGGCATCGGTGATCTGCTGCTCACGCACATCCATCTGGACCACGCCGGCGCCGCCGGACATCTGGCCGCGCAGGGCGCGAGGGTGCATGTGCATCCGTTCGGTGCGCCGCACCTGGTCGATCCTGCCAAGCTGATCGCGAGCAGTCGTCGCGTTCACGGCGACGCCTACGACCGTTTCTACGGCGACCTCAAGCCTGTGCCTGCGGACCAGGTCTGCCCGACGGCCGACGACTCGATCGTGAATGCGGCCGGACTCCGCTGCACGGCCCTGCACACGCCGGGTCATGCACGGCACCACGTCGTGTGGCTGATGGACGCCCCGGGCGAGCGCCATGCCTTCATGGGCGACCTGGCGGGCATCCATGTGCCCGAAAGCGAATTCCTCCTCATGCCGACGCCACCGCCCGAGTTCGATCCCGTCGCCTGGGTGGCGAGCCTGCGGAAGGTCCGTGAGGCCCAGCCCACGCATCTGTGGCTCACGCATGGAGGCCTGGTCGCGGCCGATCGCTCCGCGAGCAGGCAGTTCCTCGAGCGGGCCGAGCAGGAGATCCGGCGCGAGGCCGAGGCGCTCCGTGGCGCGATTCCGCTGGATGCGGAAGAGGCGGAGAGGGCCGTGCTCGATCGGCTCCGGCCTCGGGCCGAGAGGGCCGGGGTTTCGCCGCGTCGCATGGCCCAGTTCGTCGACCAGGGCTTCGCGCGCATGAACCTGGCCGGCGCTCGCCGCGCGTTCCCGCCCCGGAGCTGAATCGACTCAGCGCTGCGTCACGTCGACCACGCGGGCGCCACCCACGCTGCCGATCACGCGGCTCTTGAGGATCTTGCACACGCCATCCTCGAAGTGCATGTAGAGGACGATCAGCCGGCCGGAACCGCCTTCGGTGACCAGAAGGTCGTCGCTGCCGTTGTTGTCCCAGTCGCGCACGGCCTCGATCTTCCAGCGGCCACCGTCGATGCCGAGCTCGCGTGCATCCACCAGCCTGCCGCGACTGTCCATCCGCCAGATGGAGACCTCGTCGTTCGAGGGATCGCGGGTGACGAGGTCGTCGGTGCCGTTGCCGTCGATGTCGCCCAGCCCCTCGATCACGGCGGTGGGCGCCGGGGAAGGAGCGGACGTCTGCTCGATGTCGCCGGAGAGCAGGTTCTGCTGCACGCGCCGCACCTCGCCCGAGGCCGCGTGTCGGATGTACATGCCGGAGATCATGGCGTGAGGCACCACGTTCCAGCCCGCTCCCGGGAGGGCGAAGGCGAATTCCCCGGCGATCTGACCGTTGCGCATCCGGAGCACGTGCACCTCGTTGTCGTCCGCGTCACGGGTGATGATGTCCTGCACGCCGTCGCCGTCGAAGTCGAGCGAGGCCACGATCGACTCCGAGGCGGTCAGGGGCCGAAGCTCGTTCTTGGCCAGGTAGTTGGTGCCGTCACGGAGCCAGGTCACGATCTTGCCGGCGCCATCCCGCCAGATCAGGTCGCCGCTCGCGTCGCCGTTGACGTCGCCCATGCCCGCGAGCGTCCAGCTGGCTGGATAGGTGGCAAGCACCTGCACCTGCGGGAAGCTTCCTTCCTGCACGCCGTCGGTCTGCACCCCGATCACCGTCTGCTGAATGCCCGCGTCCACCACCACGGTGTCCGTGACGGCGCCGAAGCTGGCGGTGAGCGGAGGAAGCTGCCTGGGTGCTCTGGGCCTGCCGCCGGAGCCGATGTTGCTCGAGGGATCGCTGGTCGACCCGCCGGCGAGCGGATCGGAGTTCTCGCCCGAGGATCCGGAGCCGCCGGAGCCTCCGGACCCGCCCGAGCCACCGGACCCGCTGTCCGGATTCGTGGTGCTGTCGTCTCGGGTGGCGCTGTCGCCGGTGTTCCCGCTCTGCCAGGCCATGGGGAAGGCGCCGCCGGTGGAGCCGCGGGGCAGCTCGCTGGAGATGGCGGCGGCCAGCCCGTTCGCGGAGACCGCGATGGCCTTGCCCGCGAACTGGCCGCGAGGCGTGCTCAGCGACCACAGATCGGTGGTGGATCGCTGCCACTGGCTGCTCGAATACTGGAACACGGCACCGATGCCCGAATCCGGGTTGGGCACGTCGTAGCCCGGAATGCCGACGGCGATCATGGGAGCGCCGCCAGGTCCGGCAGGCACGGCGACCAGCGAGTAGCCGAAGTTGTCGCCGGAACGCGGTGACTCGAGGCCGATCTCCACGCCGCTCGTCCAGGTTCCGTCGGCGCGACGATGGAACACGGTGGCCACGCCCGCCTTGGAGAGCCCGTCGCGCGAGCGGTTGGGACTTCCGACCACCACGAACGATCCGCCGCTGGCCGCCGAGGCCCCGAAACCGTCGCCGATCACGGTGGTGGGAGAGGAAAGCGAGGTGTCGAAGGCCCAGACGCCGGAGTTCCGCTTGAAGACCGAGGCGCGTCGATACCGCGAGGAGCCCGAGATGATCACGCCGTCACGAATGGAGACGTTCTGTCCCACCTGTTCCGACACGGCTGCGGCTGGGGCCACCAGCTTGGCCACCTGCGACCAGGATCCCGCGACGGACTCGAAGACATAGACGGCGCCCGTGCTCGTGGCCCCGTCGTTGGGCCGGCCCACCGCGATGACCGCAGGGGCGTCCACGGGCGTGTCCATGGAGATGCTCCAGCCGAAGAGCGCCGGGCGCGAAGGCTGTGGATCGGAGGCCTCCAGCACGGCCGTCTGTTCCCAGATGTCGCTGGCGGACCGTGTGAACACATAGGCGCGGCCTGCGAAGGAGTTGGATCCCCAGGAGCCCACGGCGAGCGTGTTGCCACGCAGGGCCACGGAGCAGCCGAAGACCTGGAAGACCAGGGGCCGAGGAGTGAACAGGGTCTGTCGATACACCCAGGTGCCGTTGTCGTTCTTGAACATGTGCACGGAGCCGGTGGACCGTGCAATGCCCACCGTGCTCTCGCTCGCACCCACGGCCATCCAGTCACCGTCGATGGCCACGCTGATGCCGAACTTCTCGTTCAGCAGCGGGGGGATGGCGTTCACCTTGCCCTGCGACACCCAGCCAGCTCTGGACCACGGCGTGACCGCCAGACAGGCGAGGGCCACAAGGCATCGGAGCAGCGGCACGAGGCGGGTCATGGGGTCATCATTCGATCCGGTGCGAGCGGGCGGAAGGGTGCGGAGATTCTCCAAAGCATGATTCGGTCCTGCGCCGGTCCGCCTGAGAGGCAAGGTGGCGGAATTGGGGAAAGAGGGCCGCTCCGAGCGTGAACAGTTATGAGACTGTGCCTGTTTTGTGCATCCGGAGGGGTTCAAACCAATAACCCCCCCTCATGGCCGTTGTCCACATCATGCGTCTTCCGCTCCTGTCCCTCTCGTTCCTGTTGCTCGCATCGCCGGTCCTTGCCCAGGATGCGCCCCCGCAGAACGGTGGACGCGCGCGGGATCGTGGTGGAGAGCGTGGAGGCGACCGCGGCGGCAACCGCATGTTCGGCCCCATGGGGCGGTCGCTCGATTCCGTGACCGAGATGCGGGAGCAGTTCCAGCCGGCCCTGGGACGCCGCGATGTGGCGCTGATCCGGGATGAACTCGGACTCGACGAGACGCAGCTGACCATCGTGGAGACCCTGATCGACGACTACGACACGCAGTTCAACGAGGCCAGCGACAAGGCGCAGCAGGCCCAGCGGGACCTCATGAGGCAGATGTTCCAGAGCTTCATGGCCGGCAACGCGCGTGAGCAGTGGCAGCAGTCGTTCCAGAAGATCCAGGCCGACCTGGAGCAGATGGCGGTCGAGGCGGGCGGCGAGCTTCCGCCCGAGACGCGTCGCCAGTACTTCCGCGAGCAGATGCAGAAGATGTCCGAGGAGATGCAGAAGGAGCGCGAGGCCAGCGGCGCCGCCGCAGAGACCCGCCGCATCGCCTCGGAGATGGTGAAGGCCGCGGAGGCCTGGCGACGGGAGCGCACCCGCCTGGAGACGCAGATCATGGAGGGCGTGCGGTCCTCCCTTCAGGGCGACCAGCCGCTTCGTTGGGAGGGCTTCGAGCGGTTCCTCCGTCGGGAGAAGTCCCTGGGTCGAGGCCGGCTGAGCGGGGAGAGCGTGAACCTTTTCGCGGTGATCGACGAGGCGGGACTGACCCCGGAGCAGATCGAGGCGATCCAGCCCCTGCTGAACGACTACGAATTCCGACTCGACGAGGCCCTGAAGCGCCGCAACGCCTTCATGGCCCAGAACGAGGTCAAGGCCCTCAAGGCCATCCAGGAGGGCGACGCGAAGTCCATGGAGCAGCTGGCGGAGCGCATGATCGACCTCCGGAACTCGGTGCGGAACGTGCACGAGGAGTTCCGCACGCTGATCGTGGCGGCACTGCCACCCGAGGACGCCCAGCGCGTGGAGAAGGCGGCGCTGCTGGCGGCCTACGGTCGGGTGTACCGGCCCACGCGCGCCGAGCGCGCGTTCGAGGTGGCGATGAAGCTCGAGGACCTGACACCGGACCAGCGGAAGGCGGTGGAGGAGCTCGTCTCCCTCTACGGCATCGAGGTGCAGGGACTGAACCAGCGAATCGCCGCGAGCATCCGCAAGAGCGAGCCTGATCGCATGAAGCAGGAGGCGGTCCGGGCCAGCGGTCTGCTGAACGGCGCGTCCCGCTTCTTCGACGGGCCGCCGGAGGATCCGGCCGAGGCGCTCTTCGAGAAGCGCGGCGAGATGACCGACGGGTACGTGAAGCGCCTGTCCGCCATGCTCACCCCCGAGCAGGCGGCCAAGCTGCCGCAGGGCACCGGGCGAGACGACGGCCGCCGCCAGGGCCCGTTCGGCTCGTGGACCATCGCCGACATGCCGGAGGAGGTCCGTGCCGGGGCCAAGACCGCCGACAAGGACGGCAACGGCATCCTGGAGGGCGACGAGCGCCGTGAATTCATGCGAGGCATGCGACCGCCCGACGCCGGTGGGGGCCAGGGCGAGGGAGGCGGCCAGGGTCGCGAGGGCCGTCGTCGCGACGGTGGCGGGCGGACGCCCCCGACCAGCTGAACGTCCGGCTTTCACGGCAGGGCACGCGGTACGCTGGCCGCATGCGACGCAGCGACAAGCCACTTCCTGCGGAATCCCCGAGCGATCGTCCGGCCATCACGCGCCGTCAGTTCGTGCGCGGAGCCGCGGCCATGGCCGCCATGCCTCTTCTCCCCAGGATCTGGTCGCCGGGCCGGCAGATGCCCGGCGGTTCGCTTCGCGTGGCCAAGATCGGCGTGGCGGGCATGGGCGAGAGCGACCTGCGGGAGATCGTGGGGCATCCGGCGGTGCGCATCGCCGCGGTGTGCGACGTCGACGCTCGGCATCGCGAAGCCATGAAGAAGCGTTTCCCCGACGCACCATGGTTCTCCGACTGGCGGGAGCTGCTCGGCAGCATGTCGGACAAGATCGACGCCGTGGTGGTGAGCACCCCCGACCACATGCACGCTCCGATCAGCATGTCGGCCATGAACCTGGGCAAGCACGTCTACTGCCAGAAGCCGCTGGGGCATTCGGCGCTCGAGAATCGAAGGCTCGCGGACTTCGCGGCCTCGCACCCCAAGGTGGTCACGCAGATGGGCACGCAACGCTCCGCCATGCCCGGTCGCCGGCAGCAGCTGATGCTGCTCCGCGAAGGCGCGATCGGACGCTTCAAGGCGATCCACGCGTGGAGCGACCGTCCGATGGGCTGGTGGCCCCAGGGCGGACCGCGGCCCACGAATGCGCAGCCGGCGCCGGAGTGGCTCTCGTGGGACCTGTTCCTGGGCGTGGCGCCGCAGCGGCCGTACGTGCCGGACGCCTACCACCCGTTCATGTGGCGCGGCACCTACGACTTCGGCTGCGGGGCGCTCGGCGACATGGGGTGTCACATCCTGGACTACCCGTTCCTCGCCGCGGGGCTCGGACTGCCGACCCGCGTGCGTGTCGACGCCAAGGACTCCACCGACGACCAGTACCCGACGCAGGAGAAGATCACGCTCACCTACGCCGGCACCGACCGGACGGCGGGCGGCGAGATCGACATCACCTGGTACGACGGCGGGCTGCGTCCCTCGAACGCGTCGCTTGGCATTCCCGACGGCGTCGACATCCGCGGCAACGCGGTGGTGGTGATCGGCGAGAAGGGCACCATGCTGTGCCCGCTCGATCCGGAGCACGACAAGCAGGGCAAGCTGACCCTTTCCGACGAGCCACTGGTCTGGGACGCCGACCGAAAGGCCGTGTGGCTGAACTTGCCGGGGATGCCGCGATGGAACCACTGGCATCGCTGGATCGACGGGTGTCTGAAGGGCGAGCAGCCCGAAGCCAACTTCGCCTTCGCGGGCAAGCTCTGCGAGAGCCTGAGCGTGGGTGCTGCGGCGAGTCGGTTCCCGAACCGGACCTTCACCTACGACGCCAAGGCGATCGCCTTCCCCGAGGAGCCGGCCGCCGCCGCGCTGCTTCGCAAGCGGTATCGCGACGGCTGGCAGGTGAAGGGTCTGGAGGCCTGAGCGGGCTCAGCGCTCGCGGACCACCTCGGGCAGCGTGCAGACGAAGCCCAGGAGCGGGCTCTTCTCGTCGAACTGGGCCTGCACGAGCACGATGGGCGTGGGCTGGTAGTAGCGGAACCATCCGCCCTCGAAGGGAGCCTCGCCTCGCTCGTCCCAGAAGCGGTCGAGCGGGACCTCCAGCGTCTGGCCGCTGGCCAGCGTGTCCACATGAGTCACATACCGCTGGTTGAGCCAAAGGTCGAAGTTGGCGTAGCCGTTCGCCGTGGCGTTGACCAGGCGGATGCTGTGCGGCCCCGGAATCACCTGCACCTGCGCCACGGAGCCCTGGGGAAGCTGTCGTGGGTAGGGCCGCGTGGCCTTCTGGGGCTCGTACGCCACCGTCTGGCAGCCCCAGGCGACCGTGACAAGCAGAAGGATGGGCAGGGCAGGGCTGGTCACGCCGTCAGGATAGCGGTGTGCGCTATCCTTCAGGCCCATGAGCGTGGAGCTTGACCCGGCACCCCGACTGCAGCGAGAGCTCTCCGCCACGCCGGCGGAACTGGCCCGTCGCGCCGTGGTGGATCCGCGCATTCGGGCGCTGGTTCCGGCCTTCGACGCACCCTTCTTCCAGGCGGGACTTGCGGGCTACAGCGACGGCGCCATGCGGCTGGTGGCCCGCGCGCATGGAGCGCCCTTCTGCATCACCGAGGCGCTGCTCGATCGCACCCTGCTGCTGGGGGGCAAGGGCCGACGCAAGGAGGATCCGGACCTGATCGCCAGCGAGTGCGGACTGGGCGATGTGGCGGACAACCAGGTGGCAGGCCTGGACGACCACCCGATCGCGGGTCAGGTGATGGGCACGAACCCCGACGAGATGGCCGCCGCCGCGGCGCTGCTGGTGCGGATGGGTTACGACGTGGTGGACGTGAACATGGCCTGCCCGGTGAAGAAGATCCGCAGCAGCAGTCGGGGCGGCCATTTCCTGCGCGAGCCCCAGGCGGCGATGGAGGTGCTGCGGGCCGTGCGACAGGCGGTTCCCCCGCAGGTCCCCTGCACCGTGAAGCTTCGTCGGAGCTGGGACGACACTCCCGAGATGGTTCACGCCTTCGAGCGCGTGTTCGATGCCGTCTACCAGCTGGGCTACGCCTGGGCCACCGTGCACGGGCGCACCGTGGTCCAGAAGTACGAGGGATACGCCAAGTGGGAGGTGCTCCGCGAGGTGGTGCGCCGGCACCCTGACCGGCTGGTGTTCGGCAGCGGGGACATCTGGAGCGCCGAGGACATCTTCGCCATGCTGGATTTCTGCGGCGTGCATGCGGTGAGCGTGGCGCGTGGCTGCATCGGCAACCCCTGGATCTTCCGGCAGGCGCGCGACCTGATGGCCGGTCGCCCGCCGCGTCCGCCCACCTTGGTGGAGCAGCGTCGGGCGCTGCTGGATCACTGTCGCTTCGCGGAGACCATTCATGGTGAACGCAGCGCCGGCCGCCGCATGCGGAAGTTCGGCATCAAGTTCGCCGCGCACCATGGACGGGCCCAGGAAGTGAAGGACGCCTTCATCCGCTGCGAGACCATGGTGGAGTGGCGAGGCGTGATCGACGCGTTCTACGGCGCCGGTCCGGTCTGATCGCCGGGGATGCGGACGGCGCCGCCGCGCGAGGCGGGTGGCCCTGAGAGGTCGATCGGGCGCCGAGCGGCCATGAAGAGATCCACCTGTCCCGGACCGGGAGTCTCCTCGGGATTGCCGAGCCGGCCCACCGCGACCCAGTCGCCGTCCACCGCGACGGCGTGGCCGATCAGCGCATCGGGCTGCGATGCCGGCGGATCAAGCCTTTGGCTCGTCCAGCCCAGTGCATCGAGCCTGAAGGCGAAGGCACATCCGGCCAGGTCGCCGCGGAGCCCGTCGGCCGTGGCGCCCAGGACCACGGTGGAGCCGTCGGTGGCGGCGGCGCAACCGAGGGCATCACCCCAGGCGGCGTCGCGGGGAACGAGAATGCGGGTGGTCTGCCAGCGACCCCCGATCCGCTCGATCCTCCATGCGGCGCCGCGGACGAAGCCCACCGGGTCCGGTCTCGCCGCGCGAGGCGCGCCCGCGATCCACAGGCCGCGAGAACCCGCCACGGAGGCTCCGAACCAGGATCGGGCACCGGCGGGACAGCCGACCGAGCCGTCCCATCGCCAACCATGTCGTGAGCGGACGAACACGTGCACGCGTCCGGAAGCGGGGCCCTGCGTGGCGTCCCCGGGCGCGCCCACCATGATCGTGTCGTCGTCGATGGCGACCGAAAGTCCGAAGAGCGCGCCGATCTGCGGATCGGGAGCCACCAGCGTGGCCTGATGGACCCATCGGTCGTCGATGCGGCGGAAGACCTCGGCACAGCCGGTGTCCAGGGCTTCGATGTCGGCCTTGGGAGCACCCACGACCACCGTGTCGCCCTGCACGGCCACGCTGGTCCCGAGCAGGTCCGAGGTGGAAGGATCGGGTCGTGTCAGCACCCCGTCCGCGACCCAGCCCGTGGCGTGGCGGCGGAAAACGTGGACGCCACCGCATTCGAAGCCGAACGATGCGTCGCGCGGGCTGCCGATGGCCAGCCGCGTGTCCGTCATCGCGAGCGACGCGCCGAAGTTGGCATGGATGTCGGCCGACGGATGCATGAGCGCACCGTCGTCCATCCACCGGCCTTCGGACAGGCGGTAGAGCCGGACACCGCCACGATCCTGGCCCAGGTCCCAGTCCCGTGCGGGCCCCACCGCCAGGGTGTGGCCATGCAACGCCACCGCCGGACCGAGCGACCAGCCCGCGTCGACCGGCGGTTCCAGGCAAGCCATCGGGCGCCAGCCCACGGTCCGCATGCCTGCGAGAGCGGCGGGCCCCGGCGGGCCCTCCGTGGCCGCCGGTGCCCGCGCCGTGAGCGCCACGGCGACCGCAAGGGCCGCCATCCCATGCGCCGCCGGGGCGCGAAGACTTCCGCCATCCATGGCTCCTCCTTGCCGCGTTCGCGGCTTCAAGACCCGAGCCACGGTAACGGGGCCCTTCGCCACGGCGCAACTTCATGCCCTTTTTCCTGCCAGAGCCTGGCGAACGGATTCGGGCCCGGTGGCCGCCGTTACGATCCGCGCATGGAGACCCAGTTCCTCGACTACGCGGACGGCGACACGACCTGCGAGGCCTACGTGGCGCATGACATCTCGGTCAGCGGCCGGCGACCCGTGGTGCTCGTGTTCCATGCGTGGGGCGGGCAGGACGACTTCGCCCGCTCGAAGGCGGAGCGTTTGGCCAAGCTCGGTTACCTGGGCGTGGCGATCGACATGTACGGCAAGGGCCGCCGCGGCAGCTCGCCCGAGGAGAATGGTCGCCTGATGACGCCGTTCGTGCAGGACCGAAGCCTGCTGCTGCGCCGCGCGAGCGCCGGCTGGAACTTTGCGCGGCACCATCCGCTGGCGAACGAGCATGCCATGGGCGCCATCGGCTTCTGCTTCGGCGGCATGTGCGCCCTGGATCTGGCGCGCGCGGGTCGCCCGGGACTGCAGGGAGTGGTCTCCTTCCACGGGCTGCTCGGCGCACCTGTCGGCGTGGAGCCCGGAGCCAGGCCCATGCACGCGCGCGTGCTCGCCTGCCATGGCTGGAACGACCCGATGGCTCGGCCCGCTGACTTCGAGGCGTTCGCGCGGGAGATGACATTGGCGGGATGTGACTGGAACGCGCTCGTGTTCGGTCACCGAGGACACGCATTCACGAATCCCGTGGCCGCTGATGCGAAGAACGGCATGCAGCATTGCCCACGCGCGGAGCGTCGCGCGTTCGCGGCGATGGAGGATTTTCTGCACGAGTGTCTGCGTGCGCCGGTGCATGCGCCGGTAGGGGTCTGCCCGATTCCTGCGTGAACGCCCCACGTCGCGGTACACAAATTTCGTGACATCAACACGGGGCGGATTGTGTGCAAAGTGGTGTTGCGGGCCCCACGGGCGGGGTTTTGCGTGCTACCGTTCAGCCTTCCGTGGAGGCAAGGCAGCGCATGGAACCGGGATTCGAGGCTCTCGTTCTTGACGAGGCTGCGATGTCCATCTGGGAGGTCGTGCGTCGCAGCGACCGGGGCATGAGCGTGGCCCGGCTGGCCGAACTCACGACGCAATCCACCGAGCTGCTGCAGCAGCGGCTGGATCTGCTGGAGCGTCACGGTCTGGTCCGATCCACCCGAAGCCGCAACGGATCGGTGCATGTCGCTCGAGACTTCGCGGAGCTCCACCCTGAAGCGCAGGCCACGATGCTGAATGGCGCCAGGGAATTGGGCCATGCCCGGACCCGGAGGCGCCTGAAGGCACATCTGGACGGGGAGGCGTCTGGAGCCGCCGAGGACTCCAGTTTCGGCATGTCCGTCCGCCTGGGTCCCTCGGAACTGGCTGAAGTGCGGCGCCGCATCGAGGACCTGCGTCGCTTCCTGGTGCTCACGCAGCAGTTCGGGCGGTCGGGCCGTGGTCGCAGGTCGGAGTCGTCGGTGCAGAGCACGCACCATGTCGCCATGCATGTGCTGACTCTGCCTGAAGGCGAGCTTCCCCTTCCTGACGGCAGGCCTGTCGACGGCCGTCATGGGGGACGCTCGCGCCCCCTCGAGGGCCTCTCGCCTCGCGAACGCGAGGTGGCCATGGCGCTGCTCGCCGGACAGACCATGCGACAGGTGGCCGAGTCGCTGGGCCTTTCCTTCTACACCGTGGACACGCTGGTGCGGCGGGTGTACCGCAAGCTGGGCGTGAAGCGGCGCACCGAATTCATCATGCGGATGCGGGACGCCGAGCGAGGCTGATCCGGCCGCTCAGCGACTCTTGCGCCCGCGGCGGCCCCGCTTGAAGCCCCGCTTGTGGCCGCGGGTCCACGCGGTGGCATCGCGGTGAAGCAGATCGCGGCGTGGATCGCGGCCGTCAGGATCCGGCGAGCCGGTGCCGCCCCTCTCCTGCGCCTCGGCCTGCGGCTGCGAGCCCTGACGCGGCAGCTTGGTGATGGACAGGTCCATGGTGCGGCTGGCCAGGTCGATCGCCAGGATGCCCACCTTCACCCGGTCGCCCAGCCCGATGCTCGCACCGCTGCGCACGCTGACCAGACGCCCCGTCCGTTCGTTCACGGTCCAGCGGTCCGGCCGGTCACGGCTCGAGGGCAGGGCTCCGAAGCGCACCAGGCCATCGACCAGGAACTTGGCGACGCTGACCCAAAGGCCTTGCGGTGCGGTGCCGGTGACCACGCCGTCAAGTTCCTCGCCCATGTGGTTGTCCTTCAGGAACTGCAGCACCAGGAATGTTCGAAGGTCGCGCTCCGCGGACTCGGCGTTGACCTCGGTCTCGCTGCAGTGCCGTCCGATCTCCGCCAGGATCGCCTCGCCCGGGCAGCGGGGGTCGCCCTCGAGCGTCTGCCGGGCCTCGCGGCGCCTGCGGCCTCCGGGCGGGTTCCGGCCGTTGTCGGAAAGCTCGAGCCACGCCTCCAGCGAGCGATGCACGGTCAGGTCGGGATAGCGGCGGATGGGGCTGGTGAAGTGCGCGTAGTGCTCGCTCGCCAGCGCGTAGTGGCCGATGAGGGCAGGTGCGTAGGTGGCCTTGGCCAGGGTCTTGAGCACCGCGAAGTGCACCGCCCGTGCCGAGTCGCTGCCGCGCGTGTGTTCGAGCAGGGCAAGCAGGTCGCCTCGCTCGGGCTCCTCGGACAGGCGGAAGCCCACGGTGCGGGCGAAGGCGCGGAGCTCCTCCAGGTCCTTGAAGCTCGGCGGCGGATGGATGCGGCGCAGCAGGGGCACTTCCATGCTGGCGAAGAGCCGGGCCACCGCCTCGTTCGCCTCCACCATGAACATCTCGATCAGCGTGTGGGTGAACGCGTCGTCCTCGGGCACGGCGTCGATCACGCGGCCCTCGGCGTCGAACACCAGTTCGCTCCTGGGCAGGTCCAGCACCAGCTGGCCCTGGGCGCGGCGCCGCTTCTGCAGCAGCCGCGCGAGCTGATCGGCCAGGCGCAGGTTGGCCACCACCTCATCCGTGGGTTCGGTGTCGTTGCGAGCATGCCGACGGGCCTCGGCCGGGCGGCCCTCGATCAGGGCCTGCGCCTCCAGGTAGGTGAGCCGCTTCCGGCTGCGGATCACGGTCTGCGCGAACCGTTCGTCCAGCACTCGGCCGCGGGCGTCGAATCGGATGAAGGCGCTCTTGCAGAAGCGCGGCACGCCTTCCTGAAGGCTGCACACCCCGTTGCTGAGCGTCTCGGGAAGCATGGGAACCACGCGGCGAGGCAGGTAGGCGCTGTTGCCGCGCTTGCGACCCTCCACGTCCAGGGGCGAGTCGATCGTGACGAAGTGGCTCACGTCCGCGATGTGCACGCCGAGTTCCCAGACACCCTCCTGCGGGTCGAACTTGACCGAGCACGCGTCGTCGTAGTCGCGAGCGTCGGGCGGGTCGATGGTCCAGACCAGGTCCTCGCGCAGGTCCAGCCGGTCGGTCCACGGTCCCTGCGCCTCGCGCTCGAAGGAGATCGCCGCACGACTCGCCTGGTCGTGCACCTCGTCCGGGAATCGCTCCTGCAGTCCGTAGGTGGCCATGGTGGAGGCGGTCTCCACGTCGGGCTGACCCGCCTCGCCGAGCACCTCCACGATGGCGCCTTCCGCGGGGCCCGCCTCGCTGGGGAAGCGGGTCAGGTCCACGGTGACCTTGTCGCCCGCCTTGGCTTCCTTGGCGTGTGGATCGCGCACCAGGATCGGCTCGCGGAGCACGCGTCCATCCGGCTCCACGAACCACCGCTTGCCCTCCTGCACCAGCGTGCCGGCGAAGCGGGTGCGGCCCCGGGTGATCACCTCGAGCACACGACCGGTGGGGCCCTCGGGCGCGGCCGAACCGCGTCCCGGGCCGCGCCAGCCCTGTGATCGCCGGACCACCGCGGCCCGCACGCGGTCCCCGGTCATGGCGTCGCCCACGCTGCCCTCGGGGATGAACAGGTCGCCCTCGTGCGAGAGCTTGTCGGGCTTCACGAAGCCGTGGCCCTTCTGCGTGACGAAGATCCGACCGACCACCTCGTCCTCGTGCCTCGGCAGGCGCACGCGGCCCTGGTCGTCGGCCTCGACGCGGCCCTCGTTGGCCAGTCGGCCGATCGCCTCGTCGAAGGCCCAACGATCGTCGCTGTCCACGCGAAGGCGCCTCGCGAGCATGTCGGCGTCGACCGGACGCCCCCCGGTGTGGAGCAGTTCCTGCAGGATCCGGTCGATGAAGCGAAGCGGCATCGAGGGAGTCTACGGGCGCGGCCCGCGCGCCGTGACGGAGCCCGCGCCGCGTCAGCCGCCCTTCTTGCCGCCGAAGATGTTGCCCAGCGCGTCGCCGATGCCCTTGCCGGCCTCGTCGAGCGCCTCGCCCACGCTGCCGCGGATCGATTCCACGGGTCCGCGCAGATCGCTCGGTAGATCGTCGACGGCGTTCTTCATGGCGTCCTTCAGGCCGCCCACCACCTCGGAGGAGAGGCCCTGGATGTTGGCCTGGATCGTGGCCTCGAGCACGCTGCCGATCACCACGCCGCTGATCTGGCTGGCCAGCACGTCCACGCTGCCGTCGCTCTTCACGTTCTTCAGGACGATGTCGGGCAGGTTGGCCTCGACCACGCCCTTGTTGCCACCCACCAGGTCGCGCAGCCGAACCTTCACGCCCTCCAGCCGGAACTCCTGCACGGTGATGGTGTGCGAAGGACCCTCCTTGGGCGTCTGCTTGGCCTTGCCACTGTCGTCCTTGTCGGTGGGCAGGTTGTCGTTGATGCGGTCGGCGTTGAGCTTGCCCGAGGCGTCCTTCTCCAGCGTGAGCACCACGTCACGGATGGTGATGGCGCGGATGGTGGTCTCGTCCGCCGTGAGTTCGCCCAGGCGCGCGGTCAGTGCGGCACGGCCCAGGGTGAGGAAGTCCGGTTCGGTGTAGCCCGGCGGGTTGGCCACCGCCAGGCCGCTCACGCTGCTGGTGTCGCTGATCAGGCCGATGCTCACGCCACGAACGGAGACCGCCACCCCCAGCACCCGGCTTCCCACGGCCTGGATGCCCACGCGTGCGATCACGTCGATCGCCAGCACGACCACCACCAGCAACGCCACCACGCCGACGGCCAGACCCGCCACCAGCTTCCGGATGGCCAGGCCCTTGCGGGTGCGGCGGGTCGCGGCGCGACGGAGGTTGCCCTGGCCGCGGCCTTCACGCGATGGATGCAGTGCCTTCACGCGTTCCTCCTTCTTGGCCGGCGTGCTCGCTGCCTTGGGCTTGGCGCCCGAAGCCGGCTTCTCCGAGGCTACCGACGTTCCGGCGTCCTTCGCCGCGCCACCCTCCGTGGGCTTGGCGGCCTCCGGCGCCTTGCGATCGGCCTCGGCCGCCTTGGCGTAGCCGTCGCTGCGGTAGTCGGTCTCGTAGAAGCCCGTGCCCTTGAAGAGCACGCCGGCGCCGATGCCGATCTTGCGTCGCACCTTGCGCTTGCGGCACTTCGGGCAGGTCCGGTCCGCTTCCGCGGTGATCGACTGGAAGCGCTCGTACTGGTGTCCGCACGCGTCGCAGACGTACTCGTAGGTGGGCATCCCGGCGTCACTCCGTGGGCTGCACGGCCACCTTGGCGGGTCGCAGCACGGAATCGCCCAGGCGGTAGCCGCTCTGGAACGCCATGCTCACGCAGCCGGGCTCCACGCCATCGACGGCTTGCTTCATGACCGCCTCGTGCACCCCGGGATCGAACGGCTGACCCACCTTCGGGTCGATCCGCTCCACGCCCACCTTCTCCAGACTGCGGGCCAGCTCCTCGCGCAACATGGCCAGCGCCTGTGCGGCCTGCTCCGCGGACAGTCCCTTCTGCTGCAGGGCCAGGTCCACGTGGTCCAGAACAGGGAAGATGGCTCGCGCGGCACCCATGACGCCCTGCGACCGGGCACGAGCCTCGTTCTCCACGCCGCGGCGGGCGGTGTTCTGCAGGTCCGCCACGGCTCGCAGGCGAGCCTCCTTCAGGTCGGCGACCTCCTTCTCGAGCGCGGTCACCCGCTGCTCGGGGGTCTCGGCGGGGGCGTTGGCCTGATCGGCAGCCTTGGGAGTGTCCTGGGTCGCGTCCATGGGTCAGTGTCCGGTGAGGGAATCCTTGAGGTCCTTCATCTTCTGCCAGAAGCCGCCCTCGTGCGACTTCCGGACATCCACCTTCTCGGTCTTGGCGTACTCCTGCAGAAGCTGCTTCTGCCGCTCGTTGAGCTTCCGCGGAACGTGGATCATCAGCATGGCGACCAGTTCGCCGCGCCGCTTCGAGCGCAGGTTGGGCAGGCCACGGTCCTGCACGCGGACCACGTCGCCGTGCTGGCTGCCCGGCTTCACCTCGATGGTGACCGGTCCGTCCAGGCTCTCCACCTCCACGCTGCCGCCCAGGGCCGCCTGAGCGAAGCCGATCGCCACGGGCATGACCAGGTCGTCGTCGTTCCGTTCGAAGCGATCGTCCTGCGCCACGCGCACCACCACATGCAGGTCGCCTCGTGCGCCGCCGGGACCGGCCTCTCGGCGCGGAGGCTCGCCCTCGCCCTGCACTCGGACCACCTGTCCATCCTGGATGCCGGCGGGGATGGCCACTTCGATCTTGCGGTTCACGCGCACGCGGCCGTTGCCGCGACATGCCACGCACTTGTCGGTGACGACCTTTCCGCCGCCGCCGCAGTTGGGGCACGCGGTGACCATGCGGAACATGCCGCCCAGGCCGGTCTGCTGGACCTGGCCGCGACCCTGGCAGGTCGGGCAGGACACGGGCTTCGAACCGGGTTTGGCACCGTCGCCGCTGCAGGTCCCGCAGACTTCGGCGCGGGCGAATCCGACCTCGCGCTTGCAGCCGTTGAGCACATCCACCAGACCGATCTCCACCTCGGTCTCCAGGTCGAAGCCTCGGGCGGGTGCGCCTCGCCGGCCACCGCCCATGCCGCCGCCGAAGATGTCGTTGAACATGGAGAAGATCTCCTCCACGTGCATCGAGCGGAAGTCGTGATGCGGATTGCCGCGCAGGCCCGCGTGCCCGTGCTGGTCGTAGAGGCGGCGCTTCTCGTCGTCGCCGAGCACTTCGTACGCCTCGGCACAGGCCTTGAACTCCACCTCCGCCTGAGGGTTGTCCGGATTGCGGTCCGGGTGCCACTTCATGGCGAGCCGCCGGTAGGCGCGCTTGATCTCCTCGCCATTGGAGGTCTTCTCGACGCCGAGGATCTCGTAGTAGCAGCGTTGGGTGGCGGCCATGGTGGGTGAAACGAGAAAGGGACCGGGCCGGGGCTGACGGGGCCGAGTGTGGCGGGGGATACGGCCTGCTCGGCCTCACTGACGGCGATCCACCTG
>CAIOTP010000226.1 GCA_903861235.1 uncultured bacterium
GGCGAGGTGCGGAGGGCGTGGCCGATACTCTTGGTGCGTGAACCTGATTCCCACGCGTTGGTACATCATGTTCTTCATGCCGAGCACGGTTTCACTGATGCTGCTCGTGTTGGGGCTGTTTCTGGTGCTCCGGCAATTGAGGCGACCTCAGCTCGATCGGACCTCCATCCGGAGGGCGATCGGCTTGAGCCTGACGGGCCTCACGCTTCTCTATGCATGCAGCACACCTTGGGTGGCCACGCTTCTGGCCAGGTCACTCGAGTTGCAATCCAAGCTGCTCCGCCCCGAGGATGCGCCACAAGCGGACGCGATCGTGGTGCTGGGCGGTGGGCAGCACGGGTACGTGGACACCACGGGGGCCGTCTGGCTGTTCACTCAGCATGCCAGCGATCGTCTGGCCACGGGCCTGCGTGCGTACGCGCTGGGCAAGGCACCCGTGCTTGTGATGGGGGGCGGCACACTGGACCTTCCCGGAAAGCCGAGGGTGAGTGACTATCTCAGGTCCCAAGCCGAGGCACACGGCGTGCCCCCGTCCGACATTCTGACCGCGGGCGCGGCCCGCTACACGAGCGACGAGGCCGCCCAGATGGCGGATCTGATGCGATCCCGCGGCGTGCGACATGTGCTGCTCTGCACGAGTGCCTCGCACATGCCACGGGCACGACTGATATTCGAGCGTCAAGGCTTCATGGTCACTCCGCTGCCCTGCGACTTCGACACTCGCGGTGCTGTGGAGCGATTCAGTCCCCTTCTTCTGGTGCCCAGGGGATCGGCCCTGGCTCAGACCGAAAATGGCGTGAAGGAGTGGGTTGGGTTGATCCGGGAGTGGATCGTGCCCAGTCCACAAACTGTGCCGCCACCATCGAACCCATGAACCGTGTCTGGATCGTCAACCATTACGCAGGCGGACCGGGCATCGGCACGGGATGGCGGCACTGGGAACTCGCTCGCAGGTGGATCGGCGCCGGTGGCCAAGTCCGGGTTTTCACGGCCTCGACCTCGATCGGCGGGAACCTGAACCCCGAGCGGCGCGGAACGCGCGAGCTGGATGGGGTGCCCTTTCACTTCATCCCCGCGCCGCCCTACGGAGGCAACAGTCTCGGGCGGCTCCGGAACATCCTTGCGTTCAATCACGGTGTGGGCCGCGCCCTGCTGCGGACCGCGGACACGCTGCGTGAACGTCCGGATGTGGTGCTGGCTTCAAGTCCACAGCCGCTGGTCTGGCCCACGGCGGCCCGCGTCGCTCGGAGACTTCAGGCGGCATTCGTTCCCGAGATCCGGGACCTCTGGCCGGAGAGTCTTCAGCAGCTGGCGGGGCTCCCGGATTGGCACCCGCTGGTGATCTGGTGTCGGCGGGCCGACCGCATGGCCCTGCGCGCGGCGTCGTCGGTGTTCTCGCCGCTTCCGGGTGTGGAATCGGCCGTTCGATCGCGTGGTCACGCATCGCTGCGATGCGTGACCGTGGTCAACGGCGTCTCCATGGAGCCCGCCCCTCCGCCTGAGCTGGATCCTGACCTGCGAGCATGGGTGGAACAGGCCCGATCCGCCGGCCGGAGGATCCTTCTGTACGCAGGCGCGTTCGGCGTGCCCAATGCCATGGATCAGCTCCTGGATGCGGTGGAGTTGCTGTCACCGAGGCATCGTCAGGGGCTGTTGGTGCTGCTTGCAGGTGATGGATCGGAGCGCGAACGCCTGGAGCGGCGATCCGAATCCCGATCCCTCCCCATGCGTTTCGTGGGGCCTCGACCCCAGCCGCAGATCAGGGCGCTCTGCCGGGCCTGTGATGCCGGGTTCCTGGGGTGGCTGGACCGGCCGCTGTATCGATTCGGCATCGCGCCGCAGAAGCGAGGGCTGATGCTCGGCGAGGGACTGCCGCTCGTCCATGCGGTTCCTCATGATCTGGTGAACGAGAGTGCCCTGGGCACGGGCTGGTCCACTCCAGCCGGACAACCCGCCGCACTTGCCAGGACCCTGGGCGAGTTCCTCGAGACTTCCGCGGCCACCTTGCTGATCAAACGGGACAGGTGTCGCTCGTACGCACACGAGCATCTGGACTGGGATCGGGTGGCGGACGCGGCCTGGGCGGAGCTGTCGCGACTCGTGCAACAAAGGATGCATCGCTAGACTGGAGCCCGTTCCGGGGGGCCCGCCCACGAAGGCCCGAACATGAACCTGCTCCACCTGCTTGGAATGTCGGCCCTCATGGGGATCGGAGTGTTCCTGCTCACCATCCCGCTGCGCAATCTTGCGCTGCGCTCGGGCTTCGTGGCCATGCCCAACGAGAGAAGTTCGCACCGCGAACCCACCCCCTTGGGAGGCGGGCTCGCCTTCGTGGTTCCCGTGACCGTGGCATGGTTCACGCTGGCCCTGCTTCGACAGGATCCAGTGCTCATGGCGACCGCGCTGCTGGGGCTGGGGCTGGCCATGATCGGCTACATGGACGATCGAAGGCGCGTGCGGCCGGGACTACGGCTGTGGGCGCAGGTGCTGGCCTCGGGCACGCTGGCGGCGCTGATCCTGTGGAAGGCTCGAGGCGCGCAGTCGCTCGATCATGTCGCCCTGGTGCTGGCGGCCGCTCTCATGCTCACCTGGAGCGCGAACCTGTTCAACTTCATGGATGGCCTGGACGGGCTGGCCACCACGGAGAGCCTGTTCGTGGCGCTGGGCGGTCTGGGCCTGGCGGTGGCCACCGGCGCGGATGCGGGCTTTGCCCTGGCACTCGCCGCATTGGCCGGTGGCCTGCTGGGCTTCCTGCCTTGGAACGCCCCCAAGGCGCGCATCTTCATGGGTGATGTCGGAAGCACCTGGCTGGGCTTCACGCTGGCGGCGCTGGCCATTCAGGATTCGGTGCGGCTGCCGGGCCTGCTGTCCGCGTGGATGATCCTCCCGGCACTCTTCGTGGCCGATGCCACGGTGTGCGTGATTCGCCGTGCCCTGCGAGGCGAGAATGTCATGGCGGGTCACCGGGCCCACGCCTACCAGAACCTGTCACGGTGGTTCGGAAGCCACGGACGTGTGGTGCTTCTCTTCCTGGCGTGCAACCTCTGCCTGCTGCCGGCGGTGTGGCTGAGCGTGGCTCGCCCTGAGTGGCGTTGGGTGCTGTTCGTGCTGGTCTACGCGGTCGCCGTAGGAGGAGCCGCGTTCGCCCGTTCCGGCGTGCATGGCGTGGCCGATCCCGAGACCCGGAAGGCGATGGGGATGGGGTGACCTTCCGCTTCAGTCCCGGGGTGTCTTGGCCGGACATGATGCTGAACCGTCACCCCCCGTCGCGGATCTCGTAGGCGTTCATGACCACCCGGGCCAATCGACGAGGATCGTGCCATCGCTCCACGAAGGACCGCGAGGCTCGACCCACCATCTTCCGATCCTCGGGTGCCATGCGCACCAGCTCCAGCAGCC
>CAIOTP010000227.1 GCA_903861235.1 uncultured bacterium
ATGCGCTCCACGCCCTCGTTGGCCACGATGCGCCGCACCGTGATGGTGGCGTTCACGCCGCGGCCCTTGGTGGCGATGAGCACGCCCTGGAAGACCTGGACGCGCTCCTTGTCGCCTTCGATGATCTTGTAGTGGACGTCGATGGTGTCGCCCACGGAGTAGGGCGGCAGGCTCTTGGCTTCCTTGAGCTGGCTGGCGACGACGGCTTCGACGGTGAGCTGGCGGTTCATGGTCGGTCTCGCATTCCGGATCCCGCAGGATCCATCTGTCCCTTTGCAGCCTTCGGAAAGGTCCGAAGACGCCGCGTGGGCGCTGGTCACTTGGGCTCTTCAGGGCCCAGGGGTGACCGTTCCATCAGATCCGGCCGACGCACCTGCGTTCGGCGGATCGTCTGCTCCCGTCGCCATGCCTCGATCGCGGCATGGTCACCCGAGAGCAGCACCTCGGGAACATCCCGTCCGCGCCACGAGCGCGGGCGGGTGTAGTGAGGGCAATCCAGAAGGGGATTGCCTTGCTCGTCGCGGCGGCTGAAGGAATCCTCCGCGGCCGAGCGGTCGTGGCCCAGGACTCCGGGAAGGAGCCGGACCACCGCGTCGACGACCAGCAGTGCGGGCAGCTCGCCGCCCGACACCGTGAAGTCCCCGACGCTGATCTCGAGCGGGCGAAGTTCCTCGATCGCACGCTCGTCGATGCCCTCGTAGTGGCCTGCGATCAGCAGCAGTCGCGGCTGTGTCGCAAGCCATTCCACTCGGGCCTGGTGCAGGGGTTCCCCCTGCGGGGTGAGCAGCACGCGGCAGGCTGCCCGTTGGTCCATCTTCTCGACCGCCTCGACCGCGTCGACGAGGGGGTCACACATGAAGACCATGCCGGGTCCGCCTCCGAAGGGTCGGTCGTCCACCTTGCGGTGGGGACCGGAGGCCCAGTTCCGGATGTCGTGCAGGTGGTACTGCACGCTTCCGGCGGCGGCGGCCCGCCCGGGAATGCTGGTGGCCAGAGGCGCCGCCATCATCTCCGGGAAGATCGTCAGGAGGTCGATGCGCATGCGCGCTGCCTCCGGAGGAGGGGATCAGCCCTCCTTCTTCTCCTCGGCCTTGGGGGCCTCGGGCTTCGGGTGACGGCTGACCTTGCTGCGCACGGCCAGCGCCTTCACGGCCGCGGCGGGAATGGTGCCGCCGGCCTTCTTGACCAGGTTGGCCACGGTCAGGCTGGGCTGGGCGCCCTTGCTGAACCAGTGCTGCACCCGGTCCATGTCCAGCTTCCACTGCTTGCCCTCGGGGCCGGTGGGGTCGTACCAGCCGAGCTCCTCGATCACGGCGCCGTCGCGGGGGGCGCGCTTGTCGGTGGCGCAGAGACGATAGAACGGCTTGTGGATCCGTCCGAAACGCTTGAAGCGCAGAACAACCATCTGGGGTACCTCGTCAGCCGCCGTCTCGGGACGCGCCGTTCACTCGAACGGCTCGCCAGTCCCGGGTGCCGGTGGGGCGGGCCTGAAGGCCTCGCCGTGCCGGACACCTTCGACCGGGCAGGTGCGAATCGAGGAGTGTAACCGAAGCCCGGCCCACGGCCAAGGGGCTTGCCCGCCCGGTCGAATTCCCGAGGAAATCACCCGCCGAGCAGCCGGTCGGCGATCCCGCCGGCCCACGCCGTGCTCCACCGCTGAGCCAGGGCCACCAGCGGTCCGAAGAACCCCAGCATGCCCAGCAGGAAGATGCCGATCCATCCGAACTGCTGCAGTTGCGGGCTCTCGACGAGCGGTCGAGCGGGCGCGACCAGGCCGGCCAGGACCTTGCTGCCGTCCAGGGGCGGAAGCGGCACCATGTTGAAGACCGCCAGGAAGATGTTGAGCCAGCCTCCCGTGAACAGGAAGAGCTTGACGTTGTCGAACACCGGCGTGTTCACGGGGCCGTTGGCGATCCAGACACCCAGCACCGTGAGCGTCAGCAAGGCCAGCGCCAGGTTCATGGCCGGACCTGCGGCGCTCACCAGCACGTCGCCCATGCGGCCCATGCGGAACCGCCACGGGCTCACGGGCATCTGGCCCCAGGCGAAGCCCACCAGCAGGAAGAACACGAGCGACATGCCGCCCATGTGGGTGAGCGGGCTGAAGTTCAGGTGGCCGGCGGCTCGCGGCGTGTCGTCACCCTGCCAGAGCGCGGTCCAGCCGTGGGCCAGTTCGTGGAGCATCACGCTGACCAGCACCCAGAAGACCCAGCTGGCCAGCAGCACGGGGCTTCGGTCCCAAAGTTCATGCATCCACCAGCCGCTCGCCATGGGGACAGTCTAGTTGTCGCGATTCAGGCCGCGAAGGTGACCTGGCCCGCGTGCATGCACCAGCGCACCTTCGGGGGATCGGTGACCCAGTTGCAGCGCATGGGGTCGCGGTCGAGCGACACCAGGTCCGCCGAGAGCCCCGCCGCGATGCGACCGGTGCGGCCGTTGCAGCGCAGGCAGCGTGCCGCGTCGATGGTGAAGGCGCGGAGGGCGGCCTCCGGGTGCAGGTTGTCCTCCGGCCTGCAGGGATCCCCCCCCGCGTCCAGGCCGGTGATGGCGGCGCGCAGGCCCGCGATCACGTCCGGGGGCACGATGGGCCAGTCGCTTCCGAAGGCGAGCCGTGCCCCGTGCTCGGCCAAGGCGTGGAAGGGGAAGAAGCGGTCCATGCGCTCCGGACCCAGCGCCGCAGGAGCGCCCGGGGCGTCGAAATGCTTGTGCAGCGGCTGCATGCTGGCCCAGCGGCCCTGCATGCGGTGCAGGTCCTGCGGGTGCACGGTCTGGGCATGCTCCAGCCGGAGCGCCTCCCGCGCCGGGGTGCCGCGGCGCTCGGCTGCGTCCGCGGCGTCGAGCGCCGCGCGCAGTGCCGCGTCACCGATCACGTGCAGGCTCATGGAGAAGTCGCGGCGAAGGCCTTCGCGCATCCATTCGGCCAGCACGCCGCGATCGGCCAGCTCCATGAACAGTCCGCAGTCGCCGGGCCGGTCGGACCACGGCTCGAGCATGCGCGCCGTGCGGCTGCCCAGCGTGCCGTCCACGAAGGCCTTGAAGCCGATGATGCCCAGGCCCTCGTCCCGCGCGATGCAGTGGGACAGGTTCCAGTCCAGAGGCCAGTCACGATCGAGCAACGTGGCCCGCACGCGAACGGGCAGTTCGCGCCGCAGCGGGTCCAGGGCCTCCACCAGGTCGCGGGCGTACTCCATGCTGCCCACGGTGGCGATGCCGTGACGCGCCAGATGAAGGCCTGCGGCGCGAAGCCCTTCACGCCGCTCCTGCACCGACGGCTCCGGCACGCATGCCTTGGCCCACTTCCACGCCGCCTGCTCCAGGAAGAGGCCCGTGGGCTGCCCGTGGGGGTCCCGCTCCACCCGGCCTCCGGGCGGATCCGTGCGAAGGTCGAACCGGCTGGCCACCAGGGCCAGGGCCGTGGCGTTCAGCACGCAGGCGTGCTGATCCATGCGCCACGCGATGGCGGGGCGGTCGCCGCAGGCGGAAAGCCAGGCCGAGGTGGGCATGTCTCCGCCCCATCGCGACTGGTCCCAGCCGTTGGCCTTCAGCCAGCGGCCGGTGGGGAGGGCGGCATGGGCCGCCTCGATGGCCGCCGTGAATTCCTGATGCGACCGGCACGCGGAGAGGTCGCACTGCGAGAGAGCCAGTCCGCCCAGCGTCATGTGCAGGTGGGCGTCGATGAAGGCGGGGCCGACCCACGGACCGCCATCCAGCTCGCGGTCCGCCTGCATCCCCTCCAGCGACTCGATCCGCCCCTCGTGCACCACGAGCGAGCGGGCGATCGGCATGGCGGCGTCGGCGGTCCAGATGCGCTCGGCGCGCACGCGCAGGCGGGGCATGTGGCTATCGTAGGCCCATGCGAATCTCCTGCGCGATCGCGTGCGCGCTCGCCGCAACCCTTGCCGGCTGCGGCGACTCGGCGCCAGGCCCGCGTCCGCCGGCG
>CAIOTP010000228.1 GCA_903861235.1 uncultured bacterium
CCGTCACCGCGCCCGCCACGGTGCTCCCCGCGGCACGCGTGGCCACGCGGCCCAGCCCGCACGCCGCGGTCACCATCAGGGTGGCGTGCAGCATCTGGCAAGCCACCGCCGCGTCACGAGGATCCTGACGCAGCGCCATGAGGTGCATGAAGCTGCCCTCCACGAAGCTTGGAAAGCCCGAGTAGGCCGCGAAGGGCAGGGGTCGAATCGCGCCGACCTCGATCCACGACTTGGGCAGTTGCAGGTGGTAGCTGAGCGCGTCGTAGCCACCGAACTCCGAGGTCCACAGGAATCCCGTGGGCACCGCGACCGCCGCCAGCAGCACGCCGCAGGCCAGGCCGATCGGGAGCGAAGCGGTCCACGGCATGCGCGGATCGGCCGGCCATGCGCGGGCGCGGGCCAGCAGCCACCAGCCGGGCGTGAGCAGCGCCATGGCGGGCACGATGCCGCCCGAGAGCAGTCCCACGGATCCGGCCCACTGATCGACCACCATCATCAGGCAGGCGCCCGACGCGCACGCCGCCGTGGGGCCGTGCCATCCGACCTGTCTCGCCAGGACGCGGCCCAGGCCAGCCGCCGACAGCATCCACGCCAGCGTCCAGGGCAGGGCGGACACCCACGCCAGCGCCATGTCGGGCAGCGTGGACCACGCGCCGTCGAGCAGGTTCATCAGCAGTGCCGTGCTCACGGCCACCGCGGCGGTGGGCGCCCAGGCGCCGGACCCTCCCGCGGCGAGCACTTGAATTTTCGGTCCCGGGTCCCGCATGGACCTGCATGTTGCCCGAAATTCGGCTCGCCCGCAGGGTTCCCTCATGTTCGGTGGGCCCGTGAGCCGATCCCATGCCCCGCAGCCACGGATGGCTGCCGCCGACCGCCCTTCCGTGCGGCCGGCGCCGGCCAGGCACAGGAGGTCGCATGCTCGTCCAGACCACTCGTTTCGGCGCCGTCGATGTCGACCCGTCCAGGTTGCTCGACTTTCCTGCCGGGCTCCTCGGATTCTCCCGCTCGCGTCGGTTCGCCTTGCTGCAGCCGGACGACCGAGGCGTGTTCTTCTGGCTCCAGAGCGTCGAGGCCGCGGATGTCGCGTTCGTCGTCACCGATCCCTGTCTCTGGGTGCCGGACTTCGCCGTCACGCTGCGTCGCGAGCAGATGGCCGAACTCGGCATGACCGAGGGCCAGTCGCCGCAGCTGCTCGTCATCGTGAACCGACGGGATCACGGCATCACCGCCAACATGCAGGGACCGCTGGTCATCCACCCGCTCTCCCGCGTCGGCATGCAGGTGGTCCTCGCCGACCGTCGGTGGACCACCCGTCACGAACTCGTCTCCGTGGCGCCTGCCGCCCGGGCGGCCGCCGTCTGAAGGAGCCCCCATGCTCGTCCTCTCCCGTCAGCGTGATGAACGGATCGTGATCGGCGACGATGTCGAGGTGGTCGTGGTCGACATCCGTGGCGACAAGGTGCGGCTGGGCATCGTGGCCCCCAACACCGTTTCGGTGCATCGCAAGGAGATCTACGAGGCCATCCGCCGGGAAAACCAGGACGCTGCGTCGATCCGTGGCGAGCTTCCCAGGTTCCACACCCCCGGCGCCGGTTCCGAGGCGGTGCGTCGACTCGCGCAGCGCAACGACGACCGCGGCGAGACACGCCGGGAAATCGCCTGAATTCCTTGGGGCGGGGTGCTCAGGCCGCCTTGGCGAGCCGACCCTTGGCCATCTCGACCAGAGTGTCGAAGCTGGCGGGATCCTGGATCGCCATCTCGCTGAGCATCTTTCGATTCAGCAGCACGCCGGCTCGGGCCAGTCCGCCCACGAGCAGGCTGTAGCGGAAGTCACGCATGCGGCACGCCGCGGTGAGGCGGGCGATCCACAGGGAACGCATGTCGCGGCGACGGAGGCGGCGGTGGGTCCAGGCGTTGCGGCCGGCCCGCATGAGGGCCACCTTGGCCTGCTGCTTGTGACGGCTCTTGGTGCCGAAGTAGCCGCGGGCCTCGCGGAGGACGCGGCGGCGGGCCTGGGTACGAGCTGCTCCCTTGCGTGCGCGTGGCATGGGTCGATCCTTTCAGGTCAGCGGGCGAGGCTGCGGTTGAGCACCTTGCCCAGCATGGCGTAGTCGCTGGTGGAGAGGGTTCGGGCCTTGCGGTAGCTGCGCACCGCGGTGCCCGTCTTGTTGCTCTTCAGGTGGCGGGAATTCGGGGAGTGGAAGCGCACCTTGCCCGAGGCCGAGATCTTGATCCGCTTCAGAAGTCCCTTGTGTCCTTTGGGCTTGGGCATGGTGTCTCCGTGCTCTTTGGCGAGCCGGGCAGCATAGCAGAACCCCGGTTTGGGTCAACTTCGGCGGATTTCCCGCTCACTGGGCCATCAGGATGTCCCCGCCCAGGGGCAACTGCACCCGGGTCGGAACCATGTCGGGCCG
>CAIOTP010000229.1 GCA_903861235.1 uncultured bacterium
GGAATCGCTGCCGATCTCCGCCGCCGCACCCGATCGCGTGGTGGAGCGGCTCACCCTGGCCACCTTCGAGAGCGGCGAGCAGAGGATCCCCTCGCTGGAATTCACGCTGCGTGACGCCGAAGGCCGGGAGTCGGCGCTGATCTCGCCCGAGCTCACGGTGCAGGTCCGTTCGCTGCTGGGCGACGAAACCGATCCCACACGCATCCGGGAGGTGAAGGGCGCGGTCGACATGCCCCTGGATCCGGTGTGGATGTGGTACGCGGCAGGCGTGCTCGTGGTGGCGGCCCTGACGGCGCTGGCCCTGCTGACCTGGCGGACTCGCCTCAAGGTGGCCGCACCCCCGGAGCTGCCCCACGCCCGAGCCCTGCGGGAACTCTCCGAACTCGCTGCGCGGCAGTTGCCCCAGAAGGGGCTGGTGCTGGACTTCTACGTGCTGCTCTCCGACACCGTGCGTCGCTACGTGGAGGGCCGCTTCGGCGTCCATGCGCCTGAACAGACCACCAAGGAGTTCCTGCAGGCGGCGCGGCACCACCCCGCCATCCGCGAGGACCATCAGCGCGTGCTCGCCGCGTTCCTCCGCGCGGCAGACATGGTGAAGTTCGCGGCTCAGCGTCCCGGCCCCGCCGAGTGCGACCGCGGCCTGGAGGCCGCTCGAGGCTTCGTGCAGGAAAGCATGCCCGAGCCGGCCGGCCAGACGCCGGACGAGCCCGCAACGCCGAGGGACTCGGAGGCCGTGCGATGAACTCGCTCTCCGTGCTCGAGCCCCTGCTTCTCCTGCTGCTGCCGCTGGCGGCGCTGGGCTTCTGGCGCCTCTGGCGAAGGCGTCCCACGCTGCGCTTCAGCGCCGTGACCCGGGTCCGCGCGGCCGGAGCGGGCCCGGCGGCCACGCTGCGCTGGCTGCCCTTCGCGCTGCGGGCCGCGGTGCTGGCGCTGCTGGTGCTGTGCGTCGCCAGGCCGGTGCGCCTGAACGAGCAGACCCGCACGCTGACCGAGGGCGTGGCCATCCAGCTGGTGGTCGACCGCTCCAGCAGCATGCTGGCCATGGACTTCCAGGCCAAGGGTCGCGCCGTGGACCGACTGACCGCGCTCAAGGATGTGGTCGACCGCTTCGTGCAGGGCGGAGGCGGACTGGCCGGGCGCGGCGACGACCTGGTGGGCCTGGTGACCTTCGCGCGGCACGCGGATTCGATCAGTCCGATGACGCTCGACCATGAATGGCTTCTGGCCGCCCTCCAGGATCTCTCGCCCGCCGAGCCCGGCTCGGGCGAGGATGGCACCGCCATCGGCGACGGCGTGGCCCTGGGGGCGGAGAAGCTGAGGGACGCCACCGAGCAGCGCGGCGACGAGAGCCGTCGCATCAAGAGCAAGGTGCTGGTGCTGCTGACGGACGGCGAGAACAACGCCGGCGACATCGAGCCCATGACCGCCGCCGAACTCTGCAAGTCGCTGGGGATCAAGCTCTACACCATCGGCATGGGCACCCGCGGTCTGGCCCCCATGCCGGTCAAGACGCCGTTCGGCATGCAGATGATCCGACAGCCCGTCACCATCGACGAGGACCTGCTGCGCACCATGGCCGAGGTGACCGGCGGGCGGTACTTCCGCGCCACGGATTCCACCAGCCTGGAGGGGATCTACGCACGCATCGACGCCATGGAGAAGACGCTGACCGAGCAGAAGCGCACCGTGCAGGCCAAGGACCTGGCCGTGGAGGGCGTTCGTGTGGGCGGCCTGCCCGTGCCCGCCCTGATCAGCGTGGCACTGGTGATGCTGGCCGTCGAGCTGCTGCTGGGCAGCACGAAGTGGAGGACCCTGCCGTGAGCGGCTTCCAGTTCGCCCAGCCTGGTGCCGCCCTCTGGTTGCTGCTGGCCGCGGCCGCGGTGGCGGCCGTGGTGGTCGGACTGCTTCGACGGCGCCGCCTGCTGCGGCTGGTGGCGGCCGAGCCGCTGCTCGCCCGCCTGGCGCCCTCGCTGGACACCGGCCGCGGATGGATCCGTGCCCTGCTGGCCACGGCGGCGCTGGCGCTGCTGGTGGTGGCCCGCATGGATCCCCGCTGGGGCATGGAGGTGGAACAGGTGCAGCGGCGTGGCATGGACACCATCTTCGTGATCGATGTCAGCCGCAGCATGCTGGCCGGCGACGCCACCCCGAGCCGGCTGGAGCGCGCGAAGCAGTTCGCCATCGACGCCAGCGAGGCGCTGGAGGGCGACCGTGTGGGACTGGTCGACTTCGCCGGCGTGGCCGCCATCCGCACGCCGCTCACGCTCAACTACGCCGCCTTCCGCCAGGCCGTGCAGAACCTGGAGCCCAAGGCGGCCGGTCGCGGCGGCAGCATGCTGGGCGCCGCCATCCGCATGGCGGCCAACAGCTTCCCCGCGGCCGACAAGGGCGCGAAGGCCGTGATCGTGCTCACCGACGGCGAGGACATGGGCAGCGAACCCGTGGAGGCGGCCAAGGAAGCCCTGCAGGAGCAGGGCGTCCGCGTGTTCACCGTGGGCATCGGCGACACCCGCGAAGGCGCCCGCATTCCGGTCCGGGGGACGGATGGCCAGCAGCGGTTCCTGGTCCACGAGGGCCAGGAGGTCTGGTCGCGCATGAACACGGATGCGCTCCGCGAAGTGGCCGAGGCCGGCGGCGGCACCTTCGTGCCCGCGGGTACGGCGCAGGTGGACATGGCCGCGTTCTACCGTGATGCCCTGGGCGACCTGGACCGCATCGACCAGGAGTCGAGCCTGGTGAAGCGACAGACCCCGCGCTTCCCGTGGTTCGTGGGCGCCGCCCTGCTGCTTCTGGTGGCGGAGAGCCTGGTGACCGACCGACGCGAGCGGAGGGCCGCCTCATGAGCCGCCTGGTGGCCTGTCTGGTGATCCCCGCCCTGCTTGCGGCCGGTCCCGCTCAGAAGGCGACTGCTCCCGTGGAGCCTGTCGTGCAGGCGCCAGCCGGCGGCAAGCCCGCGGTCCGCATGCCCGAGCCGCAGGCCATGCCGGCCCCGGAGTCGGCCGAGGCGCCCGCGTCGTCGGCGGACACGCCACAGCCCTTCGATGCCTCCGCGTATCGCGACCTGGTGAAGCAGGCGCAGTCGGCGCTGGCGCAGAAGGACTGGGCCCAGGCGGGTCGTGCACTGGAACAGGCGCTGGCCATGAAGCCCGACGCCCGCGAGGTGGCCTACAACCTGGGTGTGGCCCGATTCCAGCAGGGCGACTACGCCGGCGCGGCCAGGAGCTTCCAGCAGAGCGCCCAGAGCGCCAACGCCAAGCTGGCCGCCCGCAGCATGTACAACCAGGGCAACTCGGTCTACGCCGAGACGCTGAAGTCCCTGCCGCAACTGCCCGAGGGCGACGCCAAGACGGCTCCCCCGATCGCGCCGGAGGCCCTGCAGCAGGCCGTGCAGCAGGTCGAACAGGCCCTCACCCACTTCAAGGACGCAGCCGCCGCCAACCCCTCCGACGAGGACAGCGCCGCCAACGCGGAGACCTCGCTGCGTCTGCTGAAGGAACTCCGCAAGTTGCAGCAGCAGCAGCAGCAGCAGCAGCAGCA
>CAIOTP010000230.1 GCA_903861235.1 uncultured bacterium
ATCGCCTCCCCTGGCGGCCGGATGCGGAGTGGACGGTGGAGGCGAACCCGGAGACCGTGGACACGGAGATCGCCGACAGTCTGGTCAAGGCCGGGGTGAATCGCGTGTCCATGGGCGCACAGAGCTTCCAGCCGCGGCTGCTGCAGGCCCTCGAGCGGCACCACGATCCGGCGTCGGTGGGGCGAGCGGTCGAACGGCTGCGAAGCGCAGGCATGTCGCAGGTGAACCTGGACCTGATCTACGCGGTGCCAGGTGGCACGCTGGAGGAGTGGCAGGATGACCTGCGGCAGGCGCTGGCCTTGAACCCGGATCATGTCTCCTGCTATGGCCTGATGTACGAATCCAACACGCCACTGGGGCAGCGGCACGCTCGCGGACAGGTGCAGGCGGCGCCGGAGGAGCTGGAGCTGTCCATGCACCGTGCGGCGTGCGAGGCGCTGGCTTCCGCCGGCTTCGAGCACTACGAGATCAGCAACTGGGCCAGGCCCGGGCGGCGGTGCCGCCACAACGAGCTCTACTGGCGCAACGACGACTGGCTGACCGTCGGGCCTGCCGCCAGCGGGCACGCGGCAGGGCTTCGTTGGCGGAACGTGCCTCGCCTGGGAGACTGGCTGGTTTCCAGTCCGTGGTCACCCGTTCAGGATGTCGAGCGGCTCGACCACGATGGCCAGGTGGGCGAGGCCTTCATGATGGGGCTCCGGCTCCTCGAGGGCATGCCGCTGGATCGGGTCAGGCACCTGCTCACGCTCGGCCGGCGGGGCGTGGCCCGGCAGTTGAGCATTGCACGTCATGTGGAGGCGGGACTGCTCGAGGAGCGCGGCGGACACCTGCGGCACACTCCCGAGGGTCGCATGCTGGCCAGCCAGGTGGCCATGGATCTTCTCTAGGCCCGCGGCCTGCCTTCAGGCCGCCGAGAGCACCTTCTGCAGCTTGGGCTCGTCGGCCTCGTCCACCCAGACCATGGCGGCCAGGGCGCCGTTCACGGTGATGCTCTGGATGGCCTCGATGTTGATGCCCGCGGTGGCGATGGCGTCCAGGGTGCGGGTGAGACCGCCAGACTGCGTGGCATCGTGCAGAAGGAAGGCGGGCTGCTCGAAGGCCTCCAGGTCGGCGTCACGGCTGAACGCGCGGAACTGGTCTGCACGCTCGGGGATGCAGTGGAATCCGGTGGTGTGGCGCCCGTGCACCGGGCCCCACATGCCCACCATCTCCACGTCCGCCTCGCGCAGTCGCGCGGCCAGGGCAGCCAGCGCCCCGGGGCGGTGAGGGAGGCGCAGGACGAAGTCGGTCACCCGCTTCCAGTGCATGCCGGCATGGTAACGCTGCGTGCAGGGACGCGTGGCTTGGACTACGCTTCCGCGATGCGATCGCTGCGACGACTGATGGAGGAGTCCATCGACTACGCCGGACTCTTTCCGCCCGCCGAACTGGCCATGCGGCCGGCGGTGGAGCAGTACGCCCGGCACCGCGTCTCGTCGAACCGCTGGATGCTCTCCCGGTTCGTGGTGCCGGTGAAGCGGCTGGAGGAGTTCGACCAGGCGGCCTCGGACCTCTTCCCCCGCAAGGGCGGAAGCCGCGACGACGCCTGGCGCCTGACGGTGCTGGTGGCGGGGCTGCACGAAGGCGCGCTTGACGGCGACCTGGAGGTGATCGAGGCGTTCAACGCCGCGTACCACCGCAAGGGCGGCACGGCCGCGGTGATCGACGCCATCGAGACCCGGGCGATCGATGGAGCGACCGTGGCCGAGGGCCTGGAACGCATTCCGGAGGGATTCGAGACCTGGGTGGAGATTCCCTGGGACCGCGATCCGCGAGGCGCCATCGCGGCGTTGGGCGGCTACGAGGCCGGCGCCAAGGTCCGCTCGGGCGGCACCGCGCCGGCCGCTCATCCCACGTCGGCCCAGCTGGCCCTCTTCATCGATGCGGTGGCCAGCGCCGAGGCGCCGCTGAAGGCCACGGCGGGTCTTCACCATCCCTGCCGCAACCGCAACGAGAAGGTGGGCTGCGACCAGTTCGGCTTCCTGGGCGTCTTCGTGGGCGCCTGCCTGAGATGGCACGGCCGCATGGACCGGGCCGGCCTGGAGACGATCCTGGAGGAGCGGGATCCCAAGGCGTTCCGGTTCGAGGAGGACGCGGTGATCTGGCGTGACCTTCGCCTGAGCGTGCGCGAGATCGACGACGCTCGCCGCCGATTCATCCGCAGCTTCGGCAGCTGCAGCTTCGACGAACCGCAGGACGACCTTCGTGCCATGGGCGTGCTCGCGGCGGAGGCGGGTGCGCGATGACCGGGCGAAGCTGGATCGAGAGCGCGAACCTGGCCGACGCGGACTTTCCACTGCATCACCTGCCCTGGGGCCGTTTCGAGCGATCCGACATGCCCGGTCGATGGGCTCTGGGCGTGGCCGTGGGGGACATGGCGATGGACGTCAGCCTGCTGGTGGAGGCGGGCCTGGCCCGCGGGCTGGATGGATCGCTGCGTGAGGCGCTGGCCGGTCCCTCGCTCAACGGGCTGCTGGCGCTTGGGCGTCCGGCCTGGCACCAGGCGCGGGCGTGGGCCATGCGGCTGCTGGCGGCCGAGGAACCCGCTCTGCGCGACCGCAAGGATCGCGGCCGCTTCCTGGTGCCGCGCGATCAGCTGCGGATGGCGCTCGCCATGGACGTGGGGGACTACACGGACTTCTACGCCAGCATTCATCACGCCACCAATGTCGGCAGCATGTTCCGGCCGGACAATCCGCTGCTGCCCAACTGGCGGCATGTGCCCATCGGCTACCACGGCCGGGCCAGCACGCTGGTGCCCTCGGGCACGGCGGTGCGCCGGCCCTTCGGACAGAGCAGCGCCGCGGAGTCCGGACCTCCGTCCTTCGGTCCGTGCCGGCTCTTCGACTACGAGCTCGAGGTCGGCGTGGTGGTCGGTCCCGGCAACGGGATCGGCGAGCGTGTGGACATCGCCACCGCCAGGGATCGTCTCTTCGGCATCTGCCTGGTCAACGACTGGAGCGCTCGCGATGTCCAGAAGTGGGAGTACGTGCCCCTGGGACCGTTCACGGCGAAGAACTTCTGCACGTCGGTCGGCGCCTGGGTCACGCCGCTCGAGGCCATCGAGCCCTGGCTGGAGCCGGGCCCCGTGCGGGACGCCGCCGCCCCGGAGAACCTGCCGTATCTCCGCTGGAGCGGGGACTTCACCTTCGACCTGAAGCTGCAGGTGCTGCTTCGGAGCGCCCGCATGCGGGAGCAGGGCATGCCCGCCATGCAGGTCAGCGTGGGAACCTACCGTGACATGTACTGGACCTTTGCGCAGATGCTGACCCACCACGCATGCACGGGTTGCGCCATGCGGCCGGGCGATCTGCTGGCCAGCGGCACCGTCAGCGGCCCCACGCCCGAGAGTCGCGGATGTCTGCTCGAGCGGACATGGCGGGGCACCGAGCCGCTGTCGCTTCCCGACGGCACGCAGCGGAAGTTCCTGGAGGACGGCGACGAGGTGATCCTTCGAGGGTGGTTCGACGCCCGTGGCGGCACGGGCCGCATCGGCCTGGGCGAGTGCCGCGGCGTGGTGCTTCCGGCGATCGCCTGAGGCTCACTTCAGGTGAGTGCGCAGCCGGGCGTAGTCCAGCTTGACCTGGGTGCCTGGCTTCACCCCGATCTTCTGGAGCAGGCCGGGCCGCACCTCGATGGCGAACAGGCAGTCCACGCTGGAGGGGTATCGCTTCAGGCGGTTCATGTAGGCCTGTCGGCTCTCCTCCTTGCCCTGAGGCGCCTCCGCCTTCATGGTGTAGACGTCGGTCACCTTGCCGGTGCGGTCCAGGTAGGCCACATCCAGGTCCATCAGGCAGTCGATCATCCAGAAGTTCAGGATGTTGGACTGGGGGAAGCAGAAGAGCATGCCCGCGTTCTCGGCCAGCTCCCTGCGTCCGCTCATTCCCTTCTCCACGTGGGCGCGGGTGGCGGCCACCTCCAGCTCGAAGGGCTTGCCGTTCAGCAGCACGGTCTCCACGGGGAGGCCGGCGGGCGAGACGCGCGCCTGCTGCGCCTTGGGCGCCGCAGGCGGAGCCGCCTGCTGCACCATGAAGGTGGCCGCTCCGGCACCCACCAAAGCCACGGCGATCCATTTCAGGGCAGATCCCATGAGGCTCACCATGTGTTCGACACCTGGCTCTTGCCCGCCGCATCGCGCGCCGCGGGGAAGTGCTCCTCCTCCCAGCTCCGGGGATACGCCAGATCGTCCAGCCCCAGGGCGGCCTTGGTGGGGAAGAGCGGCCGGAAGGTGTCGCACATCACGGCCAGCTCGTCGGTGCGGGTGGCGCCGATCGACTTCTCCACGGTGCCCGGGTGCGGGCCGTGGGGAATGCCCTGGGGATGCAGCGTGATGCTGCCCACCTCGATGCCCTTGCGCGCCTTGTAGTTGCCCTGCACGTAGTAGAGCACCTCGTCGCTGTCCAGGTTCGAG
>CAIOTP010000231.1 GCA_903861235.1 uncultured bacterium
CGCGGCGGTGGTGCTCACGCGGCCGGCGAGTATAGGGACGCGCACCGTATGATCAGCCCCCATGCAGGCGTTCACCGGTTTTCTGACGTTGATGGCGAAGGGCGGCGCGGTGATGTGGCCGCTGCTCTTCCTGAGCGTGCTCGCCCTCGGCATCGCCGTGGAGCGCACCGTGTTCTGGGCCCGCATGTCCGGAGGGGCGGCCAAGGCCCGTGTGAACCGGCTCATGGACGCCCTCCGCAAGGGACAGCGCGAGGAGGTCGTGCGCCTCTGCGAGGGGAGTCCGCAGCCCGAGATGATGGTGGCGCTCCGCATGGTGCTCGACGGTGCCGACGACGGCGTGGCCCAGGCCGCCGCCGAGATCCAGCGGCACCGGCTGGAGCGATTCAGCGTGGTGCTCTCGACCATCATCACGGCCAGCCCCATGATCGGCATCCTGGGCACCGTGATCGGCATCATCAAGAGCTTCCAGGTGCTGGGCTCCCAGAGCCAGCTCGCGGATCCTCGCGGCGTGTCGGGCGGCATCGGCGAGGCCCTGATCACCACGGCCAGCGGTCTGGCGGTGGCGCTCCTTTCCCTCTTCCCCTACATGAGCTTCAAGGGTCTGGCGGACCGCGCCATGGGCCGCATGGAGTCGGTGATCGCGGCGGCGCAGACCGGGCTTCCGAGGCGTCCGCGACCGGTCGAGTCGCCTCCGCCTCCGCCTCCGCCGCCCGTGATGACCGCCGAGGTGACCTCGCGGTGAGCGGCAAGGCCCTCAAGCTCAAGTTCGTCGGCCTGCAGCGGGAACCGGTGCCGGTGGCGGACGGTGCGGCGGTGACGCTGGGCCGCGCGGCGGATGCCGGCGTGCGTCTGGACGCCCCGCAGGTATCGAGCCGCCATGCCTCCGTGATGAGCACGAAGGGGGAGTGGGTGCTGCTCGATCAGGGGAGCCGCAACGGCACGCTGCTCAACGGCACGCTGGTCCCCGCCGGACAGCCCTGCGAACTCTCGCATGGCGACGTGATCACGGTCCATCCCTTCCGCCTGATGGTCGACCTGGGTGGTGGCGAGACCATGCTGACCCGTGCCGAGGTCAGCGGCGAGGAGAGCGCGGCCAAGGTCCGTTCGATCGAGGCGGACGAGCTGCAGTCGCTCGCGGGACGCAGGCTGCATCTGCTGCTCGACGCCGCAGGCAAGCTGCACGAGGCGACGGAGCTGCCGGTGCTGGCGACCGCGGCGGTGGACTCGCTGCTTCCGGGCACGGGTTTCGGTCGGGCCAGCGTGCTCCGTGGCAGCGGCGAGGCCGGTCTGGACGTGCTGGCTTCGCGACAGTCCCGGCCGGGTGCCGACGCGCCCCGATTCAGCCGCACCCTGCTCCGGGCGGCCAGCGAGGGCAAGGCCGTGCGCCTGGAGGACGGCAGCCTGAACATGTCCGAGAGCATCGTGGGCGCGGGGGTGACCTCGGCCATGTGCGTGCCGGTCATGGTCGGCGGATCGGTGGAGGGCTTCGTCTATCTGGACTCGGTGGGCGGTGCGCGTCCGGGCGAGGATGCGGCGGCCTTCGCGCAGGCGCTCACCAAGCTGATCGGCATGGGCTGGGGCGAGATCCAGCGCCGGGCGCTGGCGGACCGTCAGCGTGCGCTGGTGGAGGAACTCTCGGGGGCCCACGCGGTGCAGCGACGGCTCATGCCTGACGAGCGAGGCTCGGTGGATGGCTGGCGGTGGCGGCTCCACTCGGAGCCTGGCCGCATGGTGGCCGGTGACATCGTGGGCGCCGGCACGGGTCCGGGTGGACCGTGGGTGTTCCTGGGCGACGTGGCCGGCAAGGGCGCCGCAGCAGGCATGCTCATGGCCTCGATCCAGGCCCACCTGGCGAGCGATCTTGAAAGGGGCGTCTCGCTGCGCGAAGCCATGGACCGGGTGAACGGCTACGTGGGTCGACACCGAGCGGGCATGGAGTTCGCCACCATGGTGGCCGTCCGGCTGGATGCCGACGGCCGTGGCGCGGAGATCGTGGATGCCGGACACGGACTCGCGGTGCTGGTGGGCGGGGCGTCGCCTGAGGCGCTGACCGTGGAGGGCGGACCGCCGATCGGCGTGCTTCAGGAGCCCTACGCCAGTTCGAGGCTGGAGATTCCCGCCGGGCATCGGCTCCTGCTCTTCAGCGACGGCGTGAACGAGCAGCGGGGTCCCAGCGGCGAGCAGCTGGGCATGGAACGCATCATGGAGTTCCTGGCGACCGCGGACGGCGTGGACGTCGACGTGGAAGGCCTGCTGGGCGTGCTCCGCGGGCACTCCGCCGGCCTGCCGCTGGCGGACGACGTGAGCCTGATCAGCCTGCAGTTCGAGGACGCCACGACCACCCGCGCGGATTGACCGCCGGGCGGCTCACGGGTCCGAGGTGTGGACCTGGTCGTCGGCGAGCGCGTTGGGAAGCTCGGGCAGATTGATCCAGGATCGGATGTCGGCCATCTGTCGGAAGGTGGAGGTGCGTGTGCTGCCGTCCACCAGCACGCTGGCCACCTCGCCGGTGTAGCGGGCCAGCGGCACCGGGCCGCCCTTGGGAATGTCGTCCGGCAACGGTGGGCGGGGTCGGTTGGTCCAGGCACGCACCTCGCCCATCCACGGCGCCATGCACCACGGTGCGCCCGCGGCGTTGGGCCTGGCTTCGCGGCTCCCGTCGAACAGGTTGGGCTGCCCGAACTCGAAGGTGCTGGACACGAAGGCCACCATCTGCTCCGGCCGCCGGACCGAGCCGACCTTCCGGGTGACCACCTCCATGTTCCGCTTGATGTCCAGCCGCAGAGCGGTGGCCACCTGTGGCGTGGGCTTCACCGCGTCGAAGGCGACCTCGGGCTGCGGCTCGGCGCCACGGCCGAGTTCCCACCAGCCGCCCAGGTAGTGCGCGTTGTAGCCGAACGAGGGCTGGAGACCCAGCGTTCGGCCGAGCAG
>CAIOTP010000232.1 GCA_903861235.1 uncultured bacterium
CCTGCTCAAGCAGAAGCTGCCGCACATCGACTTCTCCGGCTTCGAGGGCGACCGCTCGGTGAAGAACCTGAGCGAGGTCTTCACGGTCAAGAGCCTGTGCGACTTCCTGGAGCGGAAGCTCAGCCGCTGAGCCGGCTCCGACCCCGCCATGCGCTGGATGTGGATCGACACGGTGACGGCCTACGAGCCCGGTCGCCGCATGGTGGCCGTGAAGAACGTGAGCCTGGCCGAGGAGCACATGCATGACCACTTCCCGGACCAGCCGGTCATGCCGGCGAGCCTGATGGTGGAGGGCATGGCCCAGACCGCCGGCATCCTGGTGGGCAGCTGCCGTCAGTTCAAGGAGAAGGTGATCCTGGCCAAGATCGGGCAGTTCACCCTCGACAGCGACGTGGTGCCGGGCCAGTGCATCCGCTACGACGCCCAGATCGAGCGCATGGACGACGCCGGTGCCAGCACCAGGGGCACCATCGAGCGGCTCGACCACCGTTCAGGCCACTGGGAGACCATCGGCTCCGCCGAGATCGTCTTCAGCCACATCGACCAGAACCGCAGCGGACTGGCCTTCCCCGAGGAGAACTTCGTCTTCGGCGAGAACTTCCGCACGCTGCTGCGTGGGGCCGGCCTGGACCGGGCCATGGCCGCCGCCAAGGGCTGAAAGCCCCAAAAACGAGATGCCCCGCTTCGAGGAGGCACCTTCGAAGCGGGGCTTCTGCAGGGGTCGCCGCGGTGTCGGCCGCGGACATGCACACCATGCCTTGTGCCGCAGGCCGTGCAACGATGTTCGCGCGGATTCCGCTACCTTGCGCACTTCGCAGGAGCCATAACGCCCCATGCCGCACCTGGCCATCTACACCGGCAGCTTCGACCCGATCACCCTGGGCCATCTGGACGTGCTCGACCGCAGTCGGTCCCTCTTCGACGAGGTCATCCTGGCCATCGGCATCAATCCGAACAAGCCGCCGCTGTTCTCGGTCGAGGAGCGGAAGGCCCATGCCGGCACTCTGGTGTCCCGTCTGCTCAGGGAGAAGCCGCAGGGGGCCAAGGTCCGGGTGGAGGCCTATCAGGGCCTGACCATCGATTTCGCCCGGCAGGTGGGGGCGGCGGCCATCGTCAGGGGCATCCGAAACGTGACCGACCTGGCCATGGAGTGCCAGCTGGCCATCACCAACCGGCAGGTGGCAGGGGTGGAGACGGTGTTCATCGTGACCGGGGAGAGCTTCGCCTACGTGTCGAGCAGCCTGATCAAGCAGATTGCAGCCTTCGGCGGGGACCTGGCCCGGCTCAACAGCCTGGTGCCGCCCGAGGTGATCGCGGCCCTGGAGGCCAAGCGCCGGGATCCCCGGAACCCGCTCGGCCGGCTCGCCACCGAGGCCCCGGCCGACTGAAACCATGACCGCCCGCCTTCGTGTGATCTCCATCGGTGCCATCGCCGCCCACCCCTCCTGGGGCGAGAAGGGCGAGGTGCGTCCGCCGCACGCCACCACCTGCCTGATCGAGTCGGGCAAGGCCAGGATCCTGGTCGATCCCAGCCTGCCCGCCCAGATCCTGGTCCCGCGGCTGTCCGAGCGAAGCGGCAAGCGGCCCGAGGACATCACGCATGTCTTCCTGACCAGTTTCCATCCCATGCGAAGGCGAGGCATGCCGGCCTTCGCGAACGCCACCCTGCTTCTGGCGGCGGCCGAGCGCCAGGGGGTGCGCGAGCAACTGGCGGCCAGGCTGGCCCAGGCGGAGCAGCACGAGGACGAGGATCTGGCTCGCGTCATGCGCGAGGAGATGTCCGCGCTCCTGGCGTGCGAGGAGGCCCCTGACCGTCTGGCCGACGGGGTGGACCTGTTCCCGCTCCCTGGCGTGACCCCCGGGAACGCCGGACTGCTGCTGTCCACGCCTGGTGCCACCACGCTGGTCACCGGCGACGCGGTGGCCACGGTGGAGCATCTGGAGGAGGGTCGCCTGATCGCGCCTTGCTTCGACATGGAGCAGGCGCGCGAGAGCATGGCCGAGGCCGTGGAGATCGCCGATCTGCTGGTGCCAGGCCGCGACAACCTTTGTCCGAACCCGCTCCGGCGGTTCTGACGGATCAGGGGCGGGCCTCGGCTAGACTTGCGGTTCATGGCCTCCGACGCCGAGAGAACCGCCCCGGTCACGCTCCGATCGCTGTCCCGCGCGGCCCGCTCCGGTGGTCGCTTCGCCTGCCTGACCTGTTACGACGCCACCACCGCCCGGTGGCTGGCCCGGGCCGGCGTGGAGGTGCTGCTGGTGGGCGACACCGCGGCCGAGGTGATCCTGGGCCTGCCCGGCACGATCCACGCCTCCATGGACTTCCTCGTGCAGCTCACCGCGGCCGTGAAGCGGGGGGCACCCGACCGCGTGGTCATGGCCGACATGCCCTTCATGAGCTATCAGGCCAGTGTCGAGGACGCCCTGCGAAACGGGGCGAGGTTCCTCACCGAGGGCACCGCCGACTGCGTGAAGCTGGAGGTGGACCGACACAGCGTGCCGTTGGTCGAGCGCATGGCGCGCGCCGGCATTCCGGTGGTGGCGCACATCGGCAGCCGTCCGCAGCAGGCCAAGATGAAGGGCGGCAACTTCGCGGTGGGTCGCACCGCCGAGGAGGCCATGGCTCTGGTGCATGACGCCGCCGCACTGGAGGCCGCCGGCGCGACCCTGCTGCTGGTGGAGGCCTGCCCGGGCGAGGTGAGCCGCGTGATCGTGGACCGGGCCACGGTGCCGGTGATCGGCTGTGGAGCCGGTCCTGCGTGCCATGGCCAGGTGGTGGTGCTGCAGGACCTGCTGGGTCTCTCCGACTGGCAGCCCGCGTTCGCGAGGCCGGAAGCCCAGCTGGGCGATGCGATCAAGGCCGCGGCGGCGGCATGGGCGGGCCGTGTCCGCTCCGGTGGTGCCGAGGACGCCTATCGCATGGGCGAAGGCGAGGCCGACCGCCTTCGTGCCATGCTCTCCACCGGGACCGGCACGCATGCGAAGGCTTGAGCACCTGGGGCCTGCGCTGGTCACGCTGGCGGCGGCCGGGGCGCTGCTGCTGAGCGCTCCGGTGATCGTTCGGCAGCTGTCACGAGAGCGCACGCAGGTGCAGATGGCGGCGGCGGACGGCCGGTTGCAGTCGGGCACGATCCTGGATGCGCTCTCGCAGAGCACCCGTGACATCGCCACGCTGGTGGAGCCCAGCGTGGTGCATGTGAGCACGGCGGCGTCCATGCGGGGCCGACCGTCCTCCCGCATGGTGCTGAACTCGGGCAGCGGGTGGGTCTACGACCTGCAGGGCCACATCGTCACGAACGCCCACGTGGTGGACGGTGCCAAGCGGATCGAGATCCAGCTGCACGACGGCGAGCGTCGTGACGCGGAGCTGGTGGGCCAGGATCTCAGCACGGACATCGCGGTGCTCCGCACGGATCCCACCGGGCTGGTCCCGGCGCGCCGCGCCGACGACGACCCCAGGCAGGGCGACATGGTCTTCGCCTTCGGCAGCCCCTTCGACTTCCGCTTCTCCATGAGTTCGGGCATCGTGTCGGGAACCTCGAGGGCCGTGGGTCTTCAGGACATCGCCTACGAGAACTACGTCCAGACCGACGCCGCGGTGAATCCCGGCAATTCCGGCGGCCCGCTCACCAATACACGCGGCGACGTCGTGGGCATGACCACCGCCATCGCCAGCGGCCGCGGCGGCAC
>CAIOTP010000233.1 GCA_903861235.1 uncultured bacterium
CCGCCCCGAATGCGGCTCCGACCTCGACCAGAACGGCACCGTCGACGCCGCCGACATCTCGATCATCCTGCTCGACTTCGGGCCGTGCTACGAGCCGCCAGCCGCGCTCACTGCTCCGGCCCCAACGCCCCTGCTGGCCGACGAAGCGGTGGCCACGCCGTCGACGGCCAAGGGGCAATGACCCGCAAGCCGCCGGGGGCCTCAACCTCGCTACGACGCTCTGCGTCAATGTCGGCATGGAACTGAGTGTTGAGGCGATGCGGCTCATCGCGAGTCCGACCACCCGACCAGATGAAGCGATGGCGCGAATGCGCCGGAACTTTCGCCGGATTCCTGGAAGCCCGCATTGGCCAACGCTATCGTGCGCTGCATAATCAGGAGGCGATGACCGTGACCGGAGAGAAGATCCGCGAGGCCCTGAAGGCCGCCCCGTTCAAGCCCTTCCGCCTGCATCTGGCCGATCAGCGGAAGCTCGATGTTTTCCATCCCGAGTTCGCCTGGGTGCTTCCCAACCGAAGGCATGTCCTTGTGGTCTCGCCCATCGACCAAGACACCACCGAGACCATCGATGTGGGCCTGGTCGTCTCGCTCAGCCCGCTGCCGGACAACGCTTCGAACAACCGCGCGGCCTGAACGCCCCGCAGGAACGACAGAACGCGACCGGCAGGTCGCGTTCTGGAGTGAAGGAAGCGGAGAGGGTGGGATTCGAACCCACGAGTAGGACAAGCCCACTACTAGTTTTCGAGACTAGCTCTTTCAACCGCTCAGACACCTCTCCGAGCACCGGTCAGTATGGGGGGCGGCCCGCCGGGCCGCAAGCGGCCTCAGGCCTTCGCCCGGGCCGGCGGCTCCAGGCCGCACTGGTCCCAGTCGATGGTGATCTTCTCTTCCATGATCTCGGCGACCACGATCTCCAGGTCGCTGCGGCCATGGCGCTCCACCAGCGGGCGTGCACCCTCGATCAGCTCCTGGAGGCGCTTCTGGATCAGCGCCGTGAGCTTGAAACGGCCACCGAACTTGTCCACGATTTCGTCGCTGAGCAGGGCTTCGATCACGGGTGGGGTCCTCCGAAGGGGCTTTCGCCGAGCCGCGTAGTGTAGCCGAAATCCGCCCCCGTCGGAAGCCCCCCGCCGGCCCTCGCTTGGCCATCGTTACCCTGCGGCCATGGCTCGCCGGATCTCGCTCCCCGCCCGACTCAGGATCCGGCTCGGCCTGGACCGCGAGTGGTGGCTGCTGGCGGTGGCCGGCGTGGTGGGAGTGCTCATGGGAACCGTGGCCATCGCCTTCATCATGCCCATCCGTTGGCTGGAGGGCCTGCCGGCACGGCTGGGACCGGACCATCCGGACGCCACCACGCTGGCCGTTCTGGCCGCGCCGATCGCGGGGGCCCTTCTCACCGGCCTGGTGTTCACGCTGCTGCCGAGCGCCTTCCGCGGGCACGGCGTGTCGCGGGTGCTGTTCGCGGTGAACCGTCAGCAGTCCGCCATTCCCCTGCGGATCGGCCTGCGGCAGTGGCTGGCCAGCACCTGCACCATCGGCTCGGGCGGCAGCGCGGGTCCCGAGGGCCCCATCGTGACCATCGGGGCCACCTTCGGCAGCAATCTGGCCCGCTGGCTGCGCGGTGACACCAGCGCCACCGCGACCATGCTGGGATGCGGCTGCGCGGCCGGGCTGGCCGCCGTGTTCAACGCGCCACTGGCAGGGATCTTCTTCACGCTCGAGGTGATCCTGCGCGACTTCTCGCTGCGAACCTTCACGCCCATCGTGGTGGCCAGCGTGGTCAGCGCCGCCACCGCGCAGACACTGCTTGGAGGCCAGGAGCCGCTCTTCGGGCAGGTGCCGGACTTCCTGCGCGGCGAGGACGCTTTCTCCCTGGGGCAGACGCCGCTCTTCGTGGCGCTGGGTGTGTTCTGCGCCCTGCCGGCGGTGGGCTTCATTCGACTGCTGCCTGCGGCCGAGCGGCTCTTCGACCGCCTTCCGCTGCCGAGGAACCTGCGACCGGCCGTGGGCGCGGCGCTGCTCTGCGCCCTGGGCGGCGGATACCTGTGGGTGCGCCGCGACGCCCACGGCATGCCCCCCTTCTTCGGTGCCGGCTACGCCGCCACCCGCGAACTGATGACCCCGGATTTCTACGGCTCGGCCCTGCAGGCCACGCCGTGGGTCATGGCCGGGCTGGCGGCGGCGGTGCTGGGCGCGGGGCTGCTGAAGGCCTTGGCCACATGCCTCACGCTGGGCTCGGGCGGTGCGGGCGGCCTGTTCGCGCCGAGCCTGCTGCTGGGGGCCATGACCGGCGGAGCGTTCGGCCTGGGGCTGCATGCCGCGGGCTTCGAGTCCGCACCGGATCCCGCAGCCTTCGCCCTGGTGGGCATGGCCGCCATGATCGCGGCCACCACGCACGCGCCGCTGGCCGGCGTGCTGCTGGTGTACGAACTCACCGACAGCTACAGCGTCATCCTGCCGCTCATGCTCACCGCGGTCATCGCCACCACGGTGAGCCGCCTGCTGCACCGCGACAGCATCTACACCGCCGAGCTCTCGGCCCTGGGCATCCGCCTGGGCAGCATGAGCGATCTCACGGTGCTGCGCCGTCTTCGGGTGAGCGACCTGCGGCTGGATCCGGTGCGCTCCGCCCGGCTGGACGATCCGGTCTCCACGCTGGTGGACCTCATGCAGCGCGAGAACGCGCACGAGTTCGTCACCTTCGACGCCGAGGGGCACTACCGCGGCATGGTGACCCGCAACCAGCTGCAGGAGGCGCTGGTGCACCGCGAGGCCATTCCCCTGCTCACGGTCGAGGAGATCACGCGCGACGACCTGCCCGTGGTGCGGCAGGGCGACACGCTCGACGCGGCACTGGACCGCTTCAGCCGACACGACGTGGAGAGCCTGCCCGTGGTCCACGATCAGCACGGCGGTCAGGTCCTGGGCCTGCTCAGCCGCACGCTGCTGCTCCGCCGGTACCAGCAGGAGCTGGAGCGCGAGGGCTGATGGCCGATCTGGGCTTTCCATCCCGCATGCGCGTGCGTCTGGACCGCGACTTCCGCCGCGCCTACTCGGCACGGCTGCGGCGCGACCTTGGCTTCGCGTCCATGCTGGCGGCGGCCAACGGCCTGCAGCACCCGCGGCTGGGCATCAGCATCGGCCGGCGGGTGGGCACGGCGGTGCGCCGCAACCGCATCAAGCGGCTGCTGCGCGTGGCCTTCCGTCTGGAGCAGCGTGGCATGCCTGCGGGCGTGGACCTGATCGTGCAGGTGCGGCCCCACGAGCCGCGCACGCTGCAGGACTACCGGGAGGCGCTGCTGCGGCACGCCCCGCCCCTGGGTGAACTGGCCCTCAAGGCACCGGATCGTGGCCGCATCCACCCCATGGGTGGCAGCGAAGCAGCCGACGAAGCGTGAGCCAGCCGCCGCGCAGACCGCCGTGCCTGCGCAGGGCCTCCAAGGCGTACGCCGAGCAGCTGGGCTGAAACCGGCAACGGCCTCCGAGGAAGGGCGAGAGCACGATCTGGTAGCCGCGCACCGCCAGCACGCCCAGCCAGGCGAGCGGACCCGGCGCGGCGCTCACGACAGCTCGCGCACGGGGTTGCTCACCCGCCCCACGCCCTCGATCTCCACCTCCACCGTGTCGCCGTGCTTCAGGAACACCGGCGGGGTCCGCGCACTTCCCACGCCGGCTGGCGAGCCGGTGAGGATGATCGTGCCCTCGAGCAGCGTGGTGCCCCGGCTGAGCATGACCACCAGCTCCCGCACGCCGTGGAACATGAGCCCGGTGGACGCGTCCTGCATGAGCTGACCGTTCAGCCGCGTGCGGATGCGCAGCTGCGCGGGATCCGGCACCTTCGCGGCGGGCATGGCCTGCCCGAGCGGGCAGAACGTGTCGAAGCTCTTGCCGCGGCAGAACTGTCCGCCACTGCCCTGCTTCTGCCACCAGCGGGCGCTGACATCGTTGGCGGCGCGGTAGGCGCGCACCACGGAAAGCGCCTCCGCCAGGCTCACGTCGCGGCAGTCACGGCCGATCTCCACGGCCAGCTCGCCCTCGTAGTCCACCTGGGGACCATGTTCACGGCAGATGGTCGGGATCTCGATCGCCTGGCCGTCCCCGATCACGCTGGCCGGGTTCTTCATGAAGACGATCGGATTCGGGTCCACCTGGCCGCCCATCTCCTTGGCATGGTCGGCGTAGTTGCGCCCGATGGCCAGGATGGCCGGCGGAAGGCGGCGCGTCACTTGCGCTGCGCTCCGGCGCGGTTCTGGGCCTCGACTTCCTTCTGACGACGCTGGGCGAGCTCCGCCTGCACCCGGCGGTACTCCTCGATGCCCGGCGGCTCGGGAAGGACCTCCTCCAGGCGATACACCCCCGCCAGCGGCCCGTCGGCGAGCTCCATGGCCAGCTGGTCCTTCACCCCGTCGTAGGCCATGCGTTTCAGGTCGTCGCCGGCGCGGTTGTACATGACCAGCCGGTCGAGCAGCGGCTGGCTCTGGTCTCGCAGCAGGGCCATGAACACGGTCTCCACGCTCGACCGCAGGTCGCCCACCAGGTCGGCCATGCGCCGCTCGCCGAACTTGTTCACGAAGTCGGTGTAGCGGGTGCTCTGGAAGTACTCCGTGAGCTCGCGGGCGAACTTGAGCGCGTCGTCCATGACCTTCTTGTTGCCCAGCATCAGCCCTTCACGCAGGCCCCGCTGAAGCGCCGCGTACACGTCGGTGCGGGCCACGTCCGGCACCATCTCGTATTCGCCGTACGTGTTGTCGCGCACGAAGTCCTCGAGCGGCTTGTTGTACTTCTCGCTCGGGATCAGGCCACCGCGACCGTAGAGCTCGTCCAGGTGGCCCAGGATCTCCTGCGCACCCTCGGGATCGCCGGAGCGGTACAGCTGCCGGATGGCCTGCGCCATGAAGTTCTCGTGGAAGTCCACGAAGGTGTCGCCGCCCGCACCGCGCACCTTGTAGTGCTTCTGATAGAGGTCGCGGAAGTACCTCTCGATGGGCTTGATCCATCGGTTGTCGTGCATCCGCGTGGGGTTGTCGGCGGAGAACGGATCCACCCCCATGAGGCCGGAGTGGTTCAGCGCCTGCATGGCCTGGATGGTCATGCGGTCGTTGTTGAGGATCTTGTAGACGTCGTCCTCGTCGGAGTATCGCTCGGCGCCGGTCTGGGCGCCGATCCGGCTGAAGTAGAAGGCGTGCGACTGCGGGTGGCGCCAGTCGAAGGGACCGTAGTCGCGCGTGAAGTCGGCCATGACGGACGGGTCCATGTTGTAGTCCTCGCGCAGCACCTTCTTGCGAAGGAACGCCAGCAGGTGCTGACGCGCGGGCGCCATTGCCGGGTCGCCCAGCACGCGGTCGAAGGTCGCGAAGACCGGGTCGCTGCTGGCGTACTGGCGCTCGAGATCCAGGATCCTCGCGTAGGCGGATCCCTTGATCGCGATCCACTTGCCCATGTTGATCAGGAAGTTCTTGTCGAGCCGGAAGGCGAAGCGACGGTCGAAGGGCGCCAGTC
>CAIOTP010000234.1 GCA_903861235.1 uncultured bacterium
CGGCTGCCCGGCCGACTTTGACGGCGACCAGTCGGTGGGCGGCGCGGACCTCGGCCTGCTGCTGGGCGACTGGGGCGGCGTGGAGCGCGACCTCAACCTGGACGGCGTCGTGAACGGTGCCGACCTCGGCCTGCTGCTGGGCGCCTGGGGCCCCTGCCAGTAACCGCCACCGGGCCTCGGCCCGGCGATGCATGACCCACGCGCGGGTCCGGCCATTCGGCCGGGCCCGCGTATCTTTTGGCCGATGCCCCTGCTTGCGACCTCGGCCATGGCCATCCCGCTGTCCCTGCTGGCGGCCGCGCAGGCGCCGACCGCACCGGCACCGCCGCCGGGGCCACCCGGGCCCGCTGCGCCGGCGACTGCGTCTCCCACGTTTTCGACGCTCTCCGGCCGCCCGCCCGAACCGCCGCTCCGCAGGCTCGACCCCCGCATCTGGGAGGCCCGGCTCGAGGCGAATCTCTGGGCTCCCAGCATGCGCCGCGGCGACACCACTCCGCTTCAGCTGCGGGACATCCGGCTGTGGCTGCCTTTCGTCCTCCAGTCCACCTGGAGCCAGGTGGATGCCGGCACCATCCGAACGGACATCTGGGTGCAGGGCCAGCGACATCCCGCCCCGGCCGATGCGTCATCCATGCGGCAAGGGCTGCCGTGGGGCCTCTCGGCCGTCGGGATCAACGTGGCTGAGCTGCAGGGCCAGAGCCTCAAGTGGAGCGTGACGTGGAATGAGCAATGCTGGGCCAGTGCGGTGGACGAGGCGGCGGCCGCCCGCGCCACCTGGCCCTCGGAATGGCCCGAGGACGCACGGCCGGCGCTGCTGCCGGAGCCGGGCATCGAGGCCGGCCATGCCGACTTCAAGGCATTCGTCGACCGGGTGACGGGAAGCCGGCTCCGCGAAGTGACGCCATGGATTGCCGCGAAGGAACTGGTGCGGGCCACCATCGCCAGCTACACGAACATCGATTCCGACGGCATCCGCGTGGAAAACGGCTTCCCGCGGGGGATCATCTTCAACGGGGCGCATGCCTCGATGTCATCGCGGACCGGCACCTGCCACGACGTGGCCGCCGCCTGCGTGGCGGTGCTGCGGACCGCGGGCATCCCCGCTCGGCTGGTGCTCGGCATCACGGAACTGCAGATGTCCACCGGCTCCACGAAGGCCCGGTTCGTGTCCTGGTGCGAGCTCTGGCTGCCGGAGGCCGGCTGGGCGCCGTTCAGCCCCGCGGACCTGCGGAGCTCGGCGCGCGGCGGCCTGTCCGTGGAACGACCGTGGCCCACCTTCGGCACCTGGGACGAGCTGAACCAGTACCTGCCGATCAGCTACGGCGTCGCACCGCCGGTGCCGGGGGCGCGCACGATGCCCTACCCGGCCGGCTACTGCTGGACCGCCCGCGGCGCGATCGACCTGGCGAAGGCGAGCGACTCGGTGACCCTGCAGATCCAGTCCCGCGGGCGACCTCGGCCCTGACCGCCGCGACGGGCGGCATGCAGGGTCGCCAAGGCCGCGTCAGGCCGTGGGCGTCACTTGGGCACGCGGACCATGCCCAGGATCCGTGGCGAGTCGCCCGGCAGGTTCACGTTGGACCGGTCGATCGTCAGGAGGAACCGCGAGTCATCCAGGATCGAGTCCGGATCGGTGGCGTTCCACTTGCCGGTGAGCGGGTCCTGGCGGATCGTCCGCACGCGCACCCACATGGTGAAGACGTCGCTGCGGGTGGTCACGATGTTCGAGATCCCGCGAAGCAGCTGGTTCTGCTCCAGCGCATCGCCCGAGGTACGGTCGAAGCGCCGGATCGGGTCGCCGGACACGGAGGAGGTGTCCGGGTTGTCGTTGGCGCCGATCAGGAGGTGGTCGTCGATCGCCGTGCGGCCGCCGA
>CAIOTP010000235.1 GCA_903861235.1 uncultured bacterium
GGCCTTGCGGCACTCGGGCGAGTTCAGGTCGGGCTCGCGCTTGGGATCGAAAGGATACGGGGAGCGGCGGCCGCCCATGGTTAGCATGTCGTGCATATGGAAGCCTTCCTTCGGGCGATGACGGCCGATGCGGTGCGGGCGATGACGCACCGGCGGGAGGGGGAGCGGAAGCTCGGCGAGGCGATCCGCACGCTGCCCGCGGGTGCGGGCCTGCAGGAAGGGCTTCGGAGCCTTCCGGAGGCCGGATTCGCCATCCTTCTGGTTCCCTCGGACCTGGGCGTGCGAGCCAACGGGGGGCGTCCCGGCGCGGCTTCGCTTCCCCAGGCGGCCCTCCGAAGGCTGCTGGCCATGCAGGACACGCCCGGCCTTCCGGGCGAGCGGCTGGTGCTTGTGGGGGAGGTCGCGGTGCACGAACTCATGCAGCAGGCCGTGGGCCTGGACGCGAATCGCCCCGGCGACCTGGCACGACTTCACGCGCTCGTGGCCGAGATCGACGGTCGCGTGAGCTGGGCCGTGCAGTCGATCGCCCGTGCCGGACGGATCCCCGTCGTCCTGGGCGGGGGCCACGAGAACGCGTTCGGCGTGCTGGCCGGACTGCACGCGGCCCTGGGCGTGGCGCCCGGTTGCGCCAACCTGGACGCCCACGCCGACCTGAGGTCCGACGAGGGGCGACACAGCGGCAACCCGTTCTCGAAGGCGCTGGCGGGCGGGCACCTGGCGCGCTACGGCGTGCTTGGTCTGCACGAACCGTTCCTCAACGCGCACATGGCGGAACGGCTTCATCGTGAGGAGCGTCTGCTGGGCCTGACGCTGGAGAGCCTGCTGCGAGGCGAGCAGACCCTGCAGGACGCGTGTGCCCGATTGCTCCACCATGTGGGCACGGGGCCGGCCGCGCTGGAGGTGGACCTGGACGCGGTCGCCGGCGTGCCCGCGAGCGCGGCCACGCCCAGCGGTCTCGACGCCCAGCAACTGCGAAGTTGCGTGCACACCCTCGCCCGAGGGCTCGATGCGCGATCGCTGCATGTGTGCGAGGGCATCCCGGGCGACGGTGACGCCAGCGGGGCGGGCAAGCTGGCCGCCCTGGTGGTGTGCGACTTCGTGAAGGCTCGGCTGGGCCTGGCGAAGTGAGTGGGGACGCTCGCATCGGAGTGGATCTGGGGGGCACGAAGATCGAGTGCGCGGTTCTGGGTGCGGACGGCCGGATCACCTGGCGTGAGCGTGTGGCGACGCCCACCGGCGACTACCTGGGAACGCTGGAGGCCGTGGCTGGACTGGTCGCCGCCGCCACGCGTCACGCGCCCCGGGCTCCGGGCGTGGGCGTGGCCTGGCCCGGATCCATCAGCCCGGGTTCGGGGCTGCATCGCAACGCCAACAGCATCTGCCTGAACGGCAAGCCGCTGCGGGCGGATCTGGAGGCGCGGATCGGGCTCCCCGTGCGTGGCAGCAACGACGCCAACTGCTTCGCGTTGAGCGAAGCGGTGGACGGGGCGGCGAAGGGAGCTCGCTGCGTGTTCGGCGTGATCCTGGGCACGGGCTGTGGCGGGGGCGTGGTGGTGGATGGCCGTCTGCTCGAGGGCCGCAACGGCATCGCCGGAGAGTGGGGCCACATGCCGCTGCCGAACGCCTCGCCCGAGGAACGGTCGGTGCCCGGTTGCTGGTGTGGAAGAGGCCCTTGCCTGGAGGTGTTTCTCAGCGGTCCTGGCGTGGAGGCGGATCACGCGCGTCATGCGGGTCACGCCGGTCTTCGGTTGCCCGGCATCGCCGAGGCCGCGGTGGGAGGCGATCCGCTGGCCAAGGGGTGCATCGATCGATGGGTCGATCGACTGGGCCGTGCGTTGGCGGTGGTGTGCGACCTGCTCGATCCGGACACGATCGTGCTGGGCGGAGGGGCCAGCCTGGTGCCGGGTCTGGCGGGCCGTCTTCCCGGGGCCGTCGCACCGCATGCCTTCACCGAGGAACTTCGCACACGGATCGTGCCCGCCCTGCATGGCGACTCGAGTGGCGTGCGAGGCGCCGCCCGGCTCTTCGCTACCTTGCCCGCATGAAGCGGATCGGAATCATCGGCACGGGATCGATCGGACGCGTGCACGCCCGTCATGCGACCCGCGTGGGCCTTCCCGTGGTGGCCGCGTGGGATCCGAGTCCGGAGGCGGTCGAGGCGTTCCGCGGAGAGCA
>CAIOTP010000236.1 GCA_903861235.1 uncultured bacterium
CGGGGGTATGCTGCCCGCCCCTCGGAAGCCCACCGCATGATCCGTCGACTCCTCTGCCCGCTTGTCGTCCTTCTGCTGATCGCCCCTCCGGCGCGCGCCGCGCAGGACGCCGCAGCGCCGGCCAAGGCGCCCGCCGCCGGGAAGGATCCCCTGAACGTCTGGCTGAAGAACGTGCCTCCCAAGTCCCGTGGGACCGCCGTGCTGTGGCCCGCGTGGATCAAGGCCAAGCCCATGCCGGGAGACGGCCCCGTGCCGCTTCCCGCGGACATCTGGTCGGGCATGCCTGAGGCCGAGGCCTGGTCCAAGTGGGCGTCGGAGAATCCGGATCTGGCGAAGGCCCTGAAGGAGGCCCGCGGCACGCTGGTGCTGGGGGTGCCTTATGGCGACGCCGCGGCCGACGCGGCCGCGAAGGCGAAGGGGCTGGTGGCCCTTCCCGGCTCGGCGCTGGGCGAGGCGGCCTTCCCGTACCTGCGGGCCGTGCGCGGCTATGCCGCCTACGCGGTGCTGGAGATGCGTCGGTTGGGTGGGCAGAAGAAGTTCGAGGAGGCCTTCGACGTGGGCCTGGACGGCCTTCGCATGCTTCGCGGCGCCGCGGAGCAGCGCATGGCGCTGGAGAAGGCGGTGGTGCTCGAGCTGCTGGCGAGTTCGCTGGAGGCGCACCGGGTGTTCGCGGCCGATCACCTGGGCCAGATTCCGGCCGAGACGCTGCAGCGGGTGGCCCTGAAGGAGTACCCGTTCCTGCGGCCCGGGGACGGCGAGAAGCTCAAGCGGCTCGAGATGCCCGAAGGCGACGTGGTGGCCTCCGAGACCATCTTCGCCGAGGCGTTCGGTCCGGACGGGCAGCCCGTGGCCGCCGTGTTCGCCGAACGGTTCGGCGGGGCGCAGGCCACCTCGGCGCCGGTGACTCGCTTCGGTGCCGCGGCCTACTGGCGCACGATCGCCGACCTGCACGGCAGCGTGGATGCGTCCAAGGAGCGTCTGGTCAGCGTGTTCGACGACTGGTGGCGCCGGTGGCGCATGCCGCCGTACGACCCCATGAACGAGACGCCCAGCGAGTACAGCCGCCTGAACCCGGTGCGCTACGCCGCGGTGGGCCTGCTGGCGACCGAGATGGAGCGGGTGTTCCGCCTCCGGATGCGATCGGCGGCCGAGATCAACGGCACCTGCATCGCCTTGGGCCTGTGCGGATTCCACACCGCCAACAAGGGACGTTGGCCCGCGGATCTGGGCCGCATCTTTCCGCAGTTCGCGTTGCGGAAGATGAACATGGACCCGTATTCGCGGAAGTACGGACCGTTCGAATACCGTGACATCGGCCAGAAGCAGCAGGCCATCGACACGCCGTGGGGGCAGGTCACGGCGACCGGGGGCGTGCTGTGGTCGGTGGGCGGCGATCATGAGGACGGCAACTTCGCCAAGCATGATCCGCCGGACGGCGTGGGCGACCTGATCCTGTGGCCTCCGCCGCGACAGCTGGCGCAGAAGGCCGGACTCCTGAACAAGTGAGCGGGCCCCCGGGCCCGCGGAAAGAGACACCGATGGCAAGCGGCATCGAGAAGGTGGTCATCGTCGGAAGCGGTCCTGCGGGTTGGACCGCGGCCATCTACGCGGCACGGGCCAGCCTGCAGCCGGTGGTGTACGTGGGCGTGCCTGCCACGAACCCGGCCCCGGTGCTTCCCGGTGGCCAGCTCATGCTCACCACCGAGGTGGAGAACTACCCCGGCTTCCCGCATGGCGTGACCGGGCCCGAGATGATGGCCAAGTTCCGCGAGCAGGCCGAGCGGTTCGGCACGCGGGTGGTCGACGCGAACATCGACCGCTGCGACTTCGGCCGTCGGCCGTTCACGCTGACCGACAGCGAGGGGCGGACCGTGAAGGCGCACTCGGTCATCCTGAGCACCGGCGCCACGGCCAACTGGCTGGGCTTGCCGAACGAGCTGCGCCTGGCCCAGACGGGCGGCGGCGTGAGCGCGTGCGCGGTGTGCGACGGCGCGCTGCCGGCCTTCCGCAACCAGCCGCTGGCGGTGGTGGGCGGCGGCGACACCGCCATGGAGGAGGCCAGCTACCTGACCAAGTTCGCCAGCAAGGTCTACGTGATCCACCGCCGCGACTCGCTGCGGGCCAGCAAGAGCATGCAGGAACGCGTGCTCGGCAATCCCAAGGTCGAGATGGTCTGGGACAGCGCCGTGGAGGACGTGGTGGGGCAGGCCACCATCGAGGCCGTGGTCACGAAGAACCTCAAGACGGGCGCCACGCGTCGGATCGACGTCCGCGGCCTGTTCATCGCCATCGGCCACTCGCCCGCGACGAAGTTCCTGCAGGGCAGCGGGATCGAGCTGGACGAGAAGGGCTACGTCATGCTTCGATCGCGCGGCAGCCAGACCAATCTGGAGGGCGTCTTCGCCGCCGGCGACCTTGCCGACCAGGTCTATCGCCAGGCGATCACCGCCGCGGGCATGGGCTGTCAGGCCGCGATCGACTGCGAGCGCTGGCTTGCGGGCCAGGGCGTGCACTGCGCAGGGCCGGGCCTACATATCGGCCCATCCTGATGGTCCGATCTGTAGGCCCGTCCCTCTCACGGGATGAGCGTCATCTTCATGCCGCAGTCGGTGATCTGCTGCTCGTCGATCGGGCC
>CAIOTP010000237.1 GCA_903861235.1 uncultured bacterium
CCGGCCGCATCAAGGAGATGCTGATCATCTCCGGCGAGAACGTCTTCCCGCGGGAGATCGAGGAGGTGCTCAACCGGCATCCCTCGGTGAAGGACTCGGCCGTCATCGGCATGCAGGATCCGGCCCGCGGCGAGCTGCCGCTGGCGTTCGTGGAGCTGCACGAAGGTCAGGACTTCGATCCCACGGCGCTGCAGCACCATTGCCGAAGCGTGCTTCCGCCCTACAAGGTGCCCCGAGAGATCCGACGCCGGGCCGCGCTTCCGCGCAACCCGACCGGCAAGATCATGAGGCGGGCGCTCGATCCGCAGACGCCCAGCGAGAGCTGAGGGTCCGGATCAGCCGCAGGGGCCGAAGAGCACCAGCAGCGACCCGATGTCCGCGGCATCCACCGAGCCCGAGCCGTCCAGGTCCGCGGGGCCGCCGGCGGAGCCGAAGAGCGTGAGCATGGAGCCGATGTCGGCGGCGTCGACGGTGCCCGAGCCATCCAGGTCGCCCGGACAGCAGGTGGAGCCGTCGGGCATGCTGATGCGGAGCGTGCCGACGCCGCGCTCGTTGGCCACGCCGCTGACGCGGATCAGGTAGTCCTGCTCGCAAGACGCCAGGAAGGTCAGGCGGCTGCCTCGGGCTGGATCGCAGAACGGGCTGTCATCGGCGCACGCGACCGGGGTGGTGCCGCCGCAGGCCCCCAGGAAGATCTGCAGCCGGGTGTCCCACACCGCACCGCACAGATCCAGCTGGCACTCGCCGGCGCGCGAGGGTTGCCAGCGGAACCAGACATCCCGGTTCGAGTCCGCGCCCGCCACGCGGCAGCCTTCGGGCACGGCGCCGCCGTCCTTGGTGGCTCCCACCGTGGTCAGAGCCCAGGCACCCTCGGTGACCCGCCGGGCATCGGCACAGGCGTCGTTGGAGGGGGCTGGCGCACCGCAGGTCTCGTCGGCCACCAGCACGCACGCGTCGTCCCAGCCGATGTCACAGCAGTCCGGCAGAAGGGCGCAGGTGGTCGCGCAGCAGGCCGCATCCACGCAGCCTGCGGTGACGTGCGGCACGAAGCAGTCGCCGGCTCCTGCGCCGCAGGGGTCGCCGCACTTGGCGTCCGTCTCCACGCGCAGGCGGTAGCGGCCCTGCGTGCAATCCGTGGCGGTGCTGGCGATGGCGCCGTCGCTGCCGCGGGCGACCACGATCCACCAGCTGACCGGCTCCAGGCAGGTCCAGGCCTTGAGGGTTCCGCAGCCCGTGGAGTTGACCGTGAGTCGGGATCCCGAGGGCAGCACCGAGGCCGCGCTGTTGGCGGGCACCACGGCGGCGAACATGGGGGCTGCGGCGGTGAAGAACAGGCGAAGCTTGACCAGGCCGTCGCTGTCGCTGTCCAGGCCCTGCAGGTTGACCAGGTACACATCCACGTCGTTCAGCGACGTCGTGACGGTGAGCCGGCCGCACAGATCCTTGTCTCGAAGCATGGTCTGCGGGATGCCCGCGGGGGAACCGGGTCGGAACACGGGATCGTTGGTCCGGCTGCCGCAGGTCTCGATCTCCTGCGATGCGCCGGTCGGGCAGCCCGGGTCGCAGGTGGACACGCACAGGGTCTGGGCCAGCGAGACGCAGAAGTTGTCCCACGCGGTGGTGCAGCAGGGGGTCCAGGTGGCGCACACCTGGTCGCAGCAGGCGGCGTCGCTGCAGGCCGGAGTGGGGTGCGGGGTCGAGCAGCTGCCGGCGTTCGGATCACCGCAGGGCACCGGGCCGCTGCCCTCGCAGATGAGCTGGGCCAGCGAGGCGCAGTTCACGTCCCACTCCACGCTGCAGCAGTAGTTGTCCTCGGCGCAGACGTCGTCGCAGCAGGTGGCGTCCGCACAACCCTTCTTGGCGTGAGGAAGCACGCAGCTCTCCGGGGTGGAGCCACATCCTTCGCAGGCGAACTGGGCCTCCGTGGCACAGGCGGCGTCCCAGGCCACCGTGCAGCACTCCGGCAGGTTGACGCACACCGCCGCCGAGCAGAGCTCGCTGGAGCATCTCGGCGTGGACCGGACCTCCAGACAGTTGTTCTGGGCCAGGGCCGGCAGGCAACACAGCAGCAGGGCGAAGCCGGCCGCCCATCGGCGGAGCAGGGCGTGGGGCAGGGTCACGGAGCCAGTCTAACTCTCCAAGCTTCTCGGACAAAATTCTCCATCACAGGATTCCTGGACAAGGTCCGATCAGGATGAGCAGAAGTCCGAGATCTCCGGCATCGACCATGCCGCTCTCGTCCAGGTCGGCCTCCGCCATGTCGGTTCCGAAGGCCACCAGCAGCGATCCGATGTCCGCGGCGGTCACCTGGCCGTCCAGATCCAGGTCGCCCGGGCAACGGGCGTCGGTCATCTGGGGAAGGATCTTCAGCACACCGGTGCCGCCGTGTCCCCACCCACCCAGGCGGATCAACACCGTCTCGCCCGCCTGCAAGGCCAGGTTCACCTGGGCCGCGTCGCCGGCACAGGCATCGTCGCTGCAGGCCATGGGCAGGTCCGAGCCCGGCTGGTACAGGGCCAGACGGGTGTCCCACGGCGAAGAGCCGCAGGTCCCGATGGTCCACCAGGTGCTGCGTGGGGGATCGAACAGGAACCACAGATCGTTCGACAGGGCCAGACCGGAGCCTTCGTCACACCAGGCGGGCAGGGGATCCGGATCGGTGGACGCCTCCGCGGAATCGAAATTCCAGGAACCCTCGCCCACCGGAAGGGCCTGCATGCGTCGATCGTTGTCGGGGGGGTTGGGTGCGCATGGCTGCCGGGAGACGCGAAGGGTGTAACTGCTCCGGGCATCGCCACATGCCAGCGGCTCGAAGAGAAGTGATCGCACCACCACGCGGTAGCTGCCGGCGGGAAGGCAGGCGTGGATCGTGGTGGGGCAGCCATCAGGGCCGTCCGCATGCACGGTGGGTGGGCACGCGGCATCCACCAGAGCCGCGCCGATCGGCCCCTGGCTCCAGCACTCCACCTGCACATGCGTGGGCTGGTCCAACTCCAGGGCGTACCAGTCCACATCGCGTTCCAGGTCCGAAGCCCACAGGGTGCCGTGCAGGAGCTGATCCCATGGCAGGGTGGGCGGCGTGCCCGGTGTGGGGCCGCAGGGATCGCCGGCCTGCGTGCCGCATGGCTCGGTCTCCTGGATGGACGCCGAGGGCGGGATGCAGGCCGAGTCCGATCGGCACGCGGCGCAGAGCACGCCGGCCTCGGCGGCGCAGCGCTGGTCCCATTGCGCCAAGCAGCACCAGGGATCGACCGCGCAGACGGCGTCCGCGCAGCCCTGCTGTTCGCAACCGGCCGCCGATCCTGGCGTGCAGCAAGGGGACTGGGCGCTGGCCATGACGGTGATCAGGGTGAAGAGCAAGCCGGTGAAGGACGTCTTTCGCATGGGTGACCTCCGATGCGGTGCACGATCCCGTGGTCCGAGGCCCCTCGACCCACTTGCGGCCTTTTTTCCATCCCTTTGCCGTCGACCCGTCGCTTGTCCACAAGACATCCCCGCACCGGGGTCGCGATTCCCGGAACCGCCTCTCCGGGAAGGCCGCGGCCGAGCGGGCCTGCCTGATAGGTTTCCCGGTTCGCCGGCCTGCACGGCCGTGCGCCAACAAGGAGAACACCCATGTCCGTCGCCGTCGGAACCAAGGCCCCCGTCTTCACGCTCCCTTCCAAGCCCGGAAGTCCGGTCGACCTGTCGGCCCACCTCGGCCGCCGCAAGACGGTGCTCCTGTTCTTCCCCCTCGCCTTCAGTCCGGTCTGTCAGGTGGAGATGTGCACCTTCCGCGACGGCTGGTCCAAGTGGCAGGGTCTGGGCTGCGACGTGTTCGGGGTGAGCGTCGACTCGCCCTTCGTGGTGGACAAGTTCCGCGAGATGGAGAAGATTCCCTTCCCGCTGCTGAGCGACTTCAACAAGGATGTGGCCCGTCAGTACGGCGCCCTGCACGAGGACCTCATGGGCCTCAAGGGGGTGGCCAAGCGTGCGGCCTTCGTGGTCGACGCTTCGGGCGTGATCCGCTACGCCTGGGTCAGCGACGATCCCCGCGTGCAGGTGGATTTCGAGGCGATCGAGAAGGCGGTGAAGGCTTGCTGAGTCGGCTCGGGCCCGTGCTGCTGGTCGCCGTGGCGGCCTGCGACGCGGATCACGGACCGTCCGCCGATCTGGCCGCCGCCCGCAGCAGCCAGGAGATGGGCGTGGTCACGCACCGTGTGAGCGGGCTGGCCACCGAGACGGCCACCAGCGCCACCGATCGACCGGTGGAGGGGCGTGTGCTGCAGCTGGAGGGTTCGCGCGAGGTCCGCGTGCCCATGGGCCAGCTGCTCCGCATCGAACTGCAGGCGAACGCGGGCACCGGCTACGTGTGGCGGTGCCGCCCGCCGGCGGAGGCGGTGGTGAAGCAGCTGGGCGAGCCCAGTTCGCGGCCCATCGACCGCGGCGTGCTTGGCGGCCGGCTGCTCTGGATCCTGACCTTCGAGCCGGTCCAGCCCGGCACCAGCATGCTGGCCTTCGAGCTGGTTCGGCCCTGGGAGAAGGGGGTGGCTCCAGCGAAGACGGCGGAGGTCACCGTGCATGTGGGTGCCGCGGCGGCCCCGGAACCCTGATTCGGCCTAAGGACAGACGCCGAACGCCAGCAGAAGAGAGCCGATGTCGCCGGCATCCACCTGGCCGCTGCCGTCCAGGTCCCCGGCGCAGCCGGCATCGCAGGCGCCGAAGACGAGCAGCAGCGAACCGATGTCGCCGGCGTCCACCGTGCGGTTGCCGTCGAGATCCGCAGGACACGGCGTCAGCGCCGTTCCGGCCAGCACGAAGGGAAGTTCGAAGGGCCTTCCCTCGCTCGAGCCGGCGACGTAACCCTCGCGTCCCTCGAACCACACGCGGGGGCTGGTGGCGCTTCCGTCGAGCGCGTTCCGTTGCCGGGCGTTGTGGCTCGCACGAGCCGCCCGCGGCGACACCAGCGGCACGAACACGTTGGCGGACGGGCTGGTGGCTCCCGCGCAGGACCACTCGATCCAGTAGCGACCTGGTCCCAGGCGACCGCCATCGGGCAGCCCGTCGAGCGACACCGTGTAGGCGAAAACGGGGCGCAAGGTGGCGGTGCTGGTGACGCTCTGACGGTGACAGACGAAGGTCCCGGGTCCGGCCGGCAGCACCAGGCTCTGCGCGAGCACGGGTTGCGGGATTTCCGCCGGAGCACCCGGGGACCCGGCGGAGAAGGGCGTCTCGGTCCAGAGATTCACCCTGACCTGCGTCACGCTGGCCGTGGTCTGGGAGGTCTGGAACGCGTACACGGTCAGGGTGTCCAGATCCCAGCCTTCCGCCGGCACCTCGAAGTCCTCGGCCAACGAAGTGTCGGTGGCCACGGTGGCCGCCACGCCGGTGGTGGAGAACACGAAGGTGCTCCCCGGCACCGTGAAACCGTCGCAGTTGCTGATGGGCTGGCCCACGATGCTGCCCGTGCCTCCTGTGGGCGAGGTGACCAGCGGTCCGTTCTGATGAAGCACGCCCGCGTGGGCGGCCAAGCTCACGGAGAGCACGAGGAGGTCGACGGCGTGACGCATGGGGGCGGCATGCTAGGCGGCCGCGGCGAGGCGTTCACGGGCAGGGGCCGAATCGCACGAGCAGGGCGCCCAGATCCGCTGCAGTGACCGCGTCATCGCCGTCCAGGTCCGCCCGGCAGAGGCCCGAACAGTCGCCGAAGGCCGTCAGCAGGCTGCCGATGTCCGCCGCATCGCACGTGCCGCTGCCGTCCAGGTCGCCTTCGCAGGCCGGATCGCCCACGCCACGCACGGTGGCGGAGAAGGTTGAGGCCTGCGTGCCGTCGCTGAAGGTTCCGCTCATGAGCAGGTTCGCCGTGGAGCCCGGGGGCAGCACCGTGGGCAGGGCCAAGGGCACGCCGGTGAACGGCGGCGGTGCAGGCACCGGTGCCTGCTGCGAATCCTGCGAGCTCCCGGTGAGCACCAGCTGACCGTCCACCATCGCCAGGTGGCCCTGAAGTCGCAGCAGCGCCACGCTGGTGCTTTCAAAGGGCATGCCCTGCGTCTGGCCCGCGGCGAGAAGGTTCACCGGCACGTCCAAGGTGAAGTTCCAGCCACCTTCCGCAGCCACGGTGGCCTGCGTCTGGGCGTCGAGCGTCTGGACCGCACGGGCCGTGGTGAGCGTGCCGTCGCCGTAAGGCACGGACAGGTTGCTCACGCCGAAGAAGGTGGAGTTCGGACTGATCGTGCGGAAGCTGCCGAAGGTGATGACCAGGTTGGTGGTCAGCGTGCCGGTCCTTCCGTCGAGCAGGTCCAGATCCAGTTCGGCCATGCGAAGCCTTCCGGACGCCGGGTCGAAGCGTGCGGTGAAGGAGCCCGCGGGGACCGCGTCGGAAATGACCGCATCCGTGCGCACCAGTCCCGAGAAGGGAATGGCGTTGTTGCCGCTGCCGCCGAAGAGCCCGGGGATGGTGCGTGTGCCCGCGGGATTGGTGGTGGCGTCGTAGTCGCCGATCCAGGTTCCCGCAAGGGGCAGGTCCACCCGGGTCGACTGGCTGCAGGAGCCCGAGTCGTCGAGCAGGCACGACCAGACCATGTCCTGGGCCCGTGCGGTGGCGGGCAGCAGTCCGAGCAGCAGGATCATGTGACCAACACGCATGACTCCCTCAGCCTAATGCGGATGCCGGCGGATCCAAGCGGCATTTCCAGGGTTTCCCGGAATCGGCCTCGGGGTGGCCATCGCCGGCCCCGGTGGCGGAAAGCGGGAGACGGGACTTGAACCCGCGACATGCAGCTTGGAAGGCTGCCGCTCTACCACTGAGCTACTCCCGCAGAGGGCGGACAGTGTAGTCCATCGGCGGCGCGACGGCGTTCAGCCGAACACGCTGGGCAGGTCCGGATAGGCCCACTGCACCAGCTTGTTGATGAACTGGGCCAGCACCAGGTTGATCATGATGATGGCCATGAAGCTGCTCACGAAGCTCGCGGTCGCGGCCTGGCCCACGCCGGCCGCTCCGGGGCGACAGTTGAATCCCTTGTAGCAGGCCACCAGTCCGATGGCCAGGCCGAAGAACACGCTCTTCACGAGCCCGCCCACCGGCTCCCGCCACGTCACGAACTGTGCGGTCCAGAACCAGTAGTCCTCGCCGCTCACGCCGTAGATCTTCACGGTGACGAGCCAGGCGCCCAGGCTGCCGAGCATGTTGCTGTACACGGTCAGCAGCGGCGTCATGAGGGTGCACGCCACCACGCGCGGGACCACCAGGTGCTGCTCGGGATCCGCGGCCATGGCGCGCATGGCGTCCAGCTGCTCGGTGACCCGCATGGTGCCCAGTTCGGCCGCCAGCGCGCCACCCACGCGGCCCGCCACCATGACGGCGGCCAGCACCGGGCCGATCTGCTTCACCACGCTCACGTTGATGATGCCGCCCATGCGGTCCTGCTGACCGATCGCCGCGAACTGGTAGTAGCCCTCCAGCGACAGGATCATGCCGATGAAGGCTCCGGTGATGGCCACCACCGGAATGCTCAGCACGCCCACCGCATAGAGCTGCGGTCCCAGCAGCCGCCACCGCAGGCTGTGTGCGGGGTGCACCGCCAGGTTTCGGAGCGTGAGCCCCGCGAAGACCGTGAAGCGACCGAACCCGGACACGCCCTCGTGGACGAACGCGCCGAGGCTGGCGATGGCAGGGACGGGCCGCATGAGTCTCGGAGCGTAGCGGGGGCGGGAGCAGGGCGAAATGAAAGGGCCCCGGCTCTCGCCGGGGCCCTGAGTTCGCTGTCAAAGGTGTTCTGCCGTCACTCGGGGCACGGCCCGAACAGGACCAGCAGGCTGCCGATGTCACCGGCATCCACGGCACCGCTGCCGTCCAGGTCGCCGTCGCAGCCCGGGGTGGCACCGGGGCACTCGCCGAACAGCACCAGCAGGCTGCCGATGTCGCCGGCGTCCACGCTCAGGCTGCCGTCGAGATCGCCGGGGCAGTTGTTGCCGCCGCCGCCGCCGAAGTCGGGGCAGGCCGTGTTGATCGCCTTCGGGGTGTCGGTCCGGGTGGCCGGATCGAGGAAGAAGGCGTTGCCCACCAGCCAGTAGCCCACGGTGTCGCAGCGGTAGAACTGCTGGGCCAGGCCGTTGGCGCCCGGTCTGATGCGCGGGGCGTACCACCATTCCTGCGAAGTGCTCGGGGCGGTGCGGATGCTCGACACGATCGACACACCGTCGAGCACGGCCGTCCACGGCGTGCTGTCGAGCACGCCGTTGTCGTCCGCGTCCAGGTCGTCGTTCTTGGCGCCGGTGAAGCCCTGCACCAGGAGGAAGGTGAGGTTGTCACCGTTCTCCAGGTTGAGCTGGTCGGTCTTGAGGTCACCCTCGACCGGCGTCAGACCCGAGGTGGCGTCGTAGCCCTCGAAGATGATGCCGTTCGGCGGAGTGGTTCCGGCGGTGCCGAACAGCGTGATGAGGTACAGACCGGTCTCGGGCATGGTGCCCGACAGCGGGATCACCGTCTCCACCACGCCCGACTTGAGGTCGGTGGTGGTGCCGTTGGCGGTCACGGTGCCGTCGCCGATCACGAGCAGTGCGAGCCCGTCAAGCGAGGTGCCAGCAGCACCCTTGAGCTCCACGTACTCGTCCAGATCGCTGCCGGTCTGGTCCACTCGGGCCTCGTTGATGACCACGGCCGAGCTGCCGCCGCCGCAGGCGGTCAGGGTGCCGGCCGCGTCCGTGCAGAGGGTGTCCCAGACCACGTCGCAGCAGTCAGGCACCACGGCACACACCGCTTCGCAGCAGGCTCGGTTCAGGCAGTGTCCGTTGCTGTGCGGCTGGAAGCAGTCGCCCGCATCCGCATCGCCGCAGACGAAGATCCGAGGCAGGCTGCAGCTGGCGTTTTCCGCCTTGGGGGTGTCGTAGCCCGCCACGATCGAGTTGGGCCCGATCGTCCAGGTGCCTTCCGGCACGCAGCGGTACACCTGGCCGGGCAGCTGGCCGCTGCTCGGGCCCACGGTGGTCTCGCTGTACGCGCGGCCTGCGTCACCCTTCACGGACACGGAGTCCATGATGGAGATCCACGGCGTGGATTCGAAGGTGCCGTCGTCGTCCGCGTCCAGGTTGTCTCCCTTGGCGCCGTAGAAGTTCCACATCAGGAACACGTTCACGGTGCCCGTGTTGTCGAGCACCAGGCCGCCGCCCGAGTTGAAGTCGGTGGTCACGCCGGCCAGGTTGAAGTACTGCTCGGTGATCAGGAACCGACCCGACGAGCCGATGCTCAGGCCGGTCAGTTCCACCGCCGCACGAACCGAGGCGGCCTGCTGGGCGGGAGCGGTGCCGACCTGGTTGGTCACCACCACCCAGACGCCGTTCAGCGAGGTTCCGGGCGCGCCCGTGAGCTCCACGTACTCGTTGTACTCGACGTTGTTGACGGTGTTGTCGGGATCCTTCAGGCGGATCTCGCTCAGCTGCACCGCCGGGGCGTCGCCTGCCACCAGGCACTGGGCCAGGGCCAGGCTGGCGCAGTTGGTGTCCCAAAGGCTCTCGCAGCACGAGGCGCTGAAGGCGCAGACGATGCTGCAGCAGCCGCCCTTGTCACAGCCCGGGGTGGGGTGAGCCACGAAGCAGCTGCCGCTTCCGGGTTCGCCGCAGGTGCTGCACTCGGGGTTCGAGGCCTTGGGGGTGTCCTTGTTGTTGCTGCCGGCGCTGACCGGGTCGAAGAAGCCCAACTTCCATGCGCCCTGCGGGCTGCAGCGGTAGATGTGGCCGGGCACGAAGGTGGTGTCCGGACCCACCATGGGGGTCAGGGCTCCGCTCTCGTTGGCGACCTGGTAGGTCCACTCGCCGGTGGTGCCGTCCTGAATGGGGCCGGTCGAGGCCACCTTCACGAACGCCACGCTGTCGGCGACCGAGGTCCACGGCGTGAGGTTGAGCACGCCGTTGTCGTCGGCATCGAGGTCCTGGCCGGTGGTGGCCTGACCCGAGAAGCCGCGGACCAGCATGTGGGTGACATGGTCGCTGTTCTCGAACAACAGCTTGTCCGTCTGCAGGTTGCCCGCCTGACCGAAGGCCACGCCGTCCTGGCCGCCGGTGTTCTTGAGGGTGATCAGGAAGATGCCGTTCGCCGGCATGACCTGACCGGTCAGCGGGATCAGGCACTCGACCACGCCGCTCTTGGTGGTGGTGGTGCCGTCACCCAGCACGAGGTAGGTCAGGTCCGACAGGTCGGCGCCGGGGGTGCCGGAGAGCTCGATGTATTCGTCGTTGTCGCTGCCGACCTGGTCGATGCGGATCTCGTTGATCAGCACGCTGCCCGATCCGCTGCCGCATGCGGGGTTGGCCACGCCCGGGGTGTCGCTGCCGCCGGTGGTGTCGGCGAAGCCGATGGACCAGTTGGCGTTGTCCGGGCACTTCTTCACATGGCTGGGGAAGGCGCCGCCATCGGGGCCCACGGTGGTGGTGGCGTACACGTAGTCGCCGACCAGGCCATCCACGGTGGTGGTGGCCAGCAGGGCCACGCCGGAGACCACGGATTCCCACGGGGCGTTGTCCGCGACGCCGTTGTCGTCCAGGTCGATGTCATCGCCCACCAGGCCGGTGAAGCCGCTCACGATCAGGTGGGTCTTGTTGTTGTCTGCAGCGAAGCCCAGGGCCGCCACCATGTCCGGCACGGTGAGCGAGTAGGAGGACTCGGCCAGCACGAAGAAGCCGCTCGAGGGGATGACCTGACCATCGAGCGAGATCGCCGCTTCGATGGAGCCGTTCTGCTGCGGGGGCAGCTGGAAGTCGTCGTTGCCCACCACCACGTAGGTGAGGCCGTTCAGGCTGGCGCCGGGCGTGCCGGCGATCTCGGCGTAGACCTGCAGGTCGACGCCGGTCTGCTGAACGCGGATCTCGTTGATGGACTGCGCCAGTGCAGTGGACGACAGGATGCAGGTGGCGACGGCGGCAAGCGAAGTTCGCATGTCTGGGGGCCCTTGAAATGAACCTGCCAAGCCCGTTTCGGAGCGCGGAATCCTTCTCGCGGCCTCAGAAAGGCGCTGGGCGGGTTTCTCGCAGTCTAACCCCGAAGTTCTCAGGCACAAATAGCTCGTGGCCGGTTCGTGACATTCGGTGCAATGTCATGCGCGATCTGAACTCGGAACGGCGTCTCCGGATCGGTGATCGGACCTTGGGCAGGCGGCGCGGCCCGCCCACCCAAACGAAGAGGCCCGATCCGGGATTCGGATCGGGCCTCGTGAGCGATCAGGGAAGGGTCAGGCGACCGTCACTTGGTGGGTTCGCCGTCGTCCGCGGCCGCCGGGGCTGCCGGGGGCTTGGCCTTGGCGCCGCCGTCCATGGGGTTGCCGGTGGGGGCGAGCGGGACCGTGAGCGGCGAGAGGAAGATCTCCACGCGACGGTTGGCCGCGGCTCCGTTGGGGCCGTTGGGCACGATCGGTCGGAATTCGCCGTAGCCGGCCACCTGCATGCGATTGGCCGCCACGCCGTCACCCACCAGCGCATCACGCACGCTGATGGCTCGGTGGGCCGAAAGGTGCATGTTGGTGGGATGCTGCCCCGCCACACGACGGATGGGCTGCGAGTCCGTGTGGCCGACCACCTTGACCTCGAAGGGCTGGGCGATGGGGGTGTTCAGGATTCCCGCGAGCTTGCTCACCAGCGTCTGGGCGTTGGCGTTGAGCGCGGCGGAGCCCGAGGCGAAGGTGAAGTCGCTGCTGAAGCGCAGCATGCCGCTCCGCTGGTCGAAGGTCAGCACGTCGGGGTACTGAGCGGCCAGCTCGGCGAGCGCCTTGTTGAGCTCCGCGGGCAGGGGACCGGCACTGAGATCGCCCACCTGCTTGAGGAGACGCTCGTAGTCGGCAAGCAGCTTGGCGATGTCGCCCGAGGCCGTGCCGCGAAGCCGCTGGATCTCGGCCAGGTCGGAGGCCGCGGCGGCCAGCTGGGCGCGGAGGCGCTCCTCGTTGGCACGCACCGTCTGGAGTTCGCTCTGCAGCGAGAGGAGCTGCTGCTCCTGCCCGCGGTAGGCGGTGAGCAGGTCGTCGTACTTCTGCTGGGGCACGCAGCCCACCAGCCCGAGCGACACGAGAGCGAGAACGATGAAGCGCTTGCAGGCCATCCGTAGTTTCCTCCGCCAGTCTCTGGTCCTAGGGCACGGGATCCATCCCGTACGAGGCCGGAGTGTAACCAAACCAAGGCTGCCGGTATCCCGCGCGGGTGGCCTGGCCGTGGCCCCGGGGCGAGCCGGGCAGGTGCGGACCCGAGGCGGGGCACCTAGTCTTGCCCGTTGAGAGAAGTCCGCGGGCATCGCGGGCCGATATGGTGCTTCATCCATGACCCAGACCGCGATCGAAGTCGACTGGAGACGCCTGGCCGCCAAGGCCGGTCCCTATCCGCCCGAGGCCTACCAGTTCGTGCGGGAGGGCCTGACCCGCACCAGCGAGCTGGTGCACGGCCCGGGAGGTGCGGACGCGGACCGACACGTGAGCGGGCAGCAGCTCTGCATCGGACTTCGCGACTACGCCATCGAGCGGTACGGCATGATGGCCCCGAGTGTGCTGGCGGGTTGGCACGTGAGTCGGACGGACGACTTCGGCCGCATCGTCTTCGCCATGATCGACGCCGGCCTGCTGACCAAGACGCAGCGTGACAGTCTGGAGGACTTCCGCGGCGTGTTCGACTTCCAGGAGGCCTTCGGCCGCGATCGCCTGGTCAACGCCATGGGACGGCGGGGCTGATGCAGGACGCTCCCCCCAGCGGTCCCGCCAAGGGGCTTTCCCGGTTGCACCTCTGGCAGATCCAGGGGGTGCGTGATGTGGTGGTGGTCGCGCTGGTGATCGGCATCTTCTACATGGGCTACGCCATCCGGACGGTGACCGTGCCGTTGCTGGTGGCCTTCGGACTGGCCTACCTGGTGGAGCCCGTGGTGAAGGGACTGGTGAGGCGATTCGGCTTCAGTCGCACGGCCGCGGTCGGCACCGTCATGGGCACCGCGGGCGTGGCGCTGGTGGCCGTGGTGGCCCTGACCGTTCCGGTGCTGGTGGGGCAGACGGCGGGATTCCTGAAGAGCCTGCGTGAGGGTCGCTTCAACTCGGCGGTGGACCGCGTGGAGCAGCTGGTGCCCGAGGAATATCGCGGCGAAGTGGGCCGGTTCCGCGCCTGGTTCCAGCAGAGCACGCAGGCGGAGCCGGTGGGCGAGATGTCGCCGAGGACGGAGAAGGCGGCCGCGGACGAGCCGCTGGCCGACGGAGCGCGACCGCCCGCGGAGCCGGCCGACGAGCCGAAGGTGAAGGCTGCGGAGGCGGAAGCCGAGGCCATCCAGCGTGCGGTGGCTGCAGAGCTGGAGCGGCGAGGCTTCCGTCAGGCGAACGAGGATCGGAATTCGGGCTTCCGTTGGGCCACGGTGCTCGGCGCGAACGCCGAGGACGTGCTGCTCTCCGCGGTGGAGGTTCTGACGATCCTCTTCCTGGCGGCGCTGGTGCCGTTCTACTTCTGGTTCTTCTCGATCAACTTCCCGGATGCGCTCGCCTTCCTGCGGGGCCTCCTGCCGGAGAAGCATCGCGACCGCATCCTGGAGCTGGCCGGCGACATGGATCGCGCCGTGAGCGGCTTCATCCGAGGTCGGATCGTGGTCAGCGTGATCATGGGGGTGGTGGCCGCCATCGGCTGGAGGATCTGCGGCGTGCCCTACGCCATCACGCTGGGCGCCGCGGTGACCGTGCTCAGCCTGATCCCCTACGTGAGCGCCATCACGCTGCCGCTGGCCATCGGGCTGCTCGCCGCGGACCAGTTGGCGGTTCCGGACGCCGAACGCATGGGCTGGCTGTGGATCGCCCTCGGGCCGGCGCTGGTGTTCGGTCTGGTGCAGTTCCTGGAGGGCTACGTGCTGCTGCCGCTGATCGCGGGCAAGGCCACGGACCTGGATCCGGTGAGCATCTTCGTGGCGGTGCTCGCGGGTGCCGCGTTGGCCGGCGTGTACGGCATGCTGCTCAGCATTCCGGTGGCGGCCTGCCTGAAGATCTACCTGCGGGAAGTGGTCATGCCGCGTCTGCGGGCGTGGAGCTCCGGGCGGGTCAACGACCCGCTGCCCTTCGACCAGTCCTGATCCTGAACGCGGTCAGCGCTTCTTGCGCTGCTTGAAGCGGCTCTTGATGCTCTGCGTCTGCGTGCTTCCGCGTGTGGGAAGTCCCGGGAATCCGCCAGCCGCGTTGCCGGCCATGTCCCGCATGGCCTTGAACTTGCCCATGGCACCCATGCCCGCCATCTGCTGGGTCATCTTCTGCATCATCTCGAACTGCTTGGCCAGTCGCCCCACCTCCTGCGCGGTGGTGCCGCTGCCCTGGGCGATCCGCCGGGTGCGGCTCTTCTGCTGGTCGACGAGCCGCACATCGGAGCGCTCGTCGGCCGTCATGCTGCGCACCATGCCTTCGACGCGGTCCAGCTGGCCGTCGTCGATGGGCAGGTCCTTCATCATGCCGCCCACGCCGGGGAGCATGCCCAGCACCTTCTTGATGGGGCCCAGGCGGCGGATGGTCTTGAGCTGGCCCAGGAAGTCGTCGAGCGTGAGCTGGCCCTTGGCCATGCGCTCGGCCACACGCTGGGCCTCGGCCTCGTCCACTTCCTCCTGCGCCTTCTCCACCAGGCTCACCACGTCGCCCATGCCCAGGATCCGCCCCGCCACGCGTTCGGGGTGGAAGGGCTCCAGATCCGCGAACTTCTCGCCGGTGCCGGTGAAGAGGATGGGTGCGCCGGTGACCCGACGCACGCTCAGGGCGGCCCCGCCGCGAGGATCGGCGTCGAACTTGGTGAGGATGATGCCGTCGAGCGGCAGGCGGTCGTGGAAGGCCTTGGCGGCCACGAGCGCGTCCTGGCCGGCCATGCCGTCCACCACGAGCAGCACCTGATGCGGCTGCAGGGACTGGCGCACGCCCTCCAGTTCCCGCATGAGGGCGTCCTCCACATGGAGGCGGCCGGCCGTGTCCACGAGCAGCGTGTCGAAACGGCCGTCGCGAGCGGCCTTCATGGCCCGCTGGGCCACGGCCACGGCCACGCCGACCGCCTTGCCGTATTCCGCGCACCGGTCGGGCTCCCCATAGAAGGCCACGCGGGCGCCACCCTTGGCCTCGGACTCGACCTGCTCGACCACCAGCTTCAGCTGCTCGACGGCCGCGGGACGCTGCAGATCGCAGGCCGCGACGAGCACGCTGCGTCCGCGCTGCTTGAGCCATGCGGCGACCTTGCCGGCGGTGGTGGTCTTGCCGGAGCCCTGGAGGCCGCACAGCAGGACGACCGTGGGGCCGGGCGAGGCCTGCACCAGTTGCGGATCGCCGGGCCCCATGAGCTCGACGAGCTTGCGGTGCACGACGCCGACCATCTCCTGCGCCGGCGTGAGGCTGCGCGTGACGCCCAGGCCGATCGCGTCGCGGGCGACCTCGTCGCAGAACTGGCGCGCGACCTCGTGGTGAACGTCGGCCTCGAGCAGCGCGGTGCCGACCTCGCCCATGACCTCGCGCACGTTGTCCTCGCTGATGCGCCCGCGACCGGACAGGTTGCGGAAGGCGTCGCCGAGGCGTTCCGTGAGGCGTTCGAACATCGTCGTCGTGCGTCAGCGCGCGGCGGCCGGGCGCGCGGCCTTGGCGGCGCCGGTGCGCG
>CAIOTP010000238.1 GCA_903861235.1 uncultured bacterium
GAAGGCCGTAGATGGCGGAGATCACCACCCCGGCGACGGCGAGGGTGGTGATGAGCGGTGAGTACTTCCAGAGGGCCACGAAGATCGCGAGTTCACCCCAGAAGTTGGCGAAGCCCGGCAGGCCGATGCCGGCGAAGGTCGCCGCCGCGAGGAACGCCGCCAGCACGGGCGCGGGCCGCGCGAGGCCGCCCATCTCGTCGAGGGCGAAGGTGTGGGTGCGGTGGTGCACGCTGGTCGCGAGCAGGAAGAGGAGGGCGACCGAGAGCCCGTGCGCGACCATCAGGAACACGGCGCCGCCGACGCCCACGGCCGTGCCGGTCGCGATGCCGAGGAACGCATACCCCATGTGCATCACGGAGCTGTACCCGATCATCTGCTTCAGGTCGCGCTGGGCCAGGGTGACTAACCCGATGATCAGGACGTTGCCCAGCACCGCGAGCCAGGCGAGGGGCGAGGCCCACGCGGCGTGCCCGGCCGGCAGCAGCGGCACCGCGACCTGGATCAGCGTGTAGAGGCCGAACTTCTTGAGCACGCCGGCGTGCAGCATCGCGTTGGAGCTCGGAGCCGCCCCGTACCCCAGGGGAGCCCAGGTGTGCAGGGGGAACAGGGACACGAGCACGCCCAGACCCACGAGCAGCAGGCCGAACAGGTTGCCCTGGAGCGCCTGGTCCAGGGGGAAGCGCGCGAGGTGTTCGCGCAGCGCCATCAGGTCGAAGGAGTTCGCGCCGCTCCGGGCGTAGATCGCGATCAGCCCCGCGAGGGACAGCAGCGCCCCCAGGGTCAGGTAGATCGTCAGCTTCATCGCCGCGTACGCCCGGTCCCGCCCGCCCCAGACCCCGACCATGATGAACGTCGGAATGAGCGCGAGTTCGTGGAAGAAGTAGAGGAACAGCACGTCCACGCTGGCGAACACCCCCATCAGGCCGCCCTGCATCACCAGCAGCAGCAGCAGGTAGAGCTTGAGGCGCTCGGCCTGCGACTGCAGGGCGTACAGCCCGGCCGCGAAGCCCACCAGGCCGGCCATCAGGAAGAGCGGCATCGCGATGCCGTTGAGGCCCAGCTTCAGGGAGATGCCGACCGCGTCCAGGCCGGTGGAATACTGGGTCAGGAACGCGTAGCCCGCCACCTTGGGCGAGGCATCGAAGTGCCACCACGTGTGCAGCGCGAGCAGCAGGGGCACGGCGAACGCGACGTAGGCGAGACGCACGGACCAGCGCTTCGGCAGGCCGCAGGCCATCACCAGCGCCGACGCCAGCGGGAAGGCGATCGCGGCCAGCAGGGGATCAAAGGGCAGCGTGCGCATCGGTCAGAAGGTCAGGAGCCCCGCCGCGAAGGCCCAGAGGGCCAGCAGGCCGAGGAGGAACCAGTAGGCGTAGGCGTTGGCGTTGCCGACGTGCAGGGCGCGGGCCCCGAGGCCCAGCAGGCCCACCACTCCGGCCAGGCCGCGGACGATCAGTCCCGCCAGGAGGATCTGCTCCAGGAAGTTCAGCAGCATCGCCAGCCGCTGCTGCACCTTCGCCACGTACGCGCCGTAGGCCCGGTCGAACGAGGCCTGCAGCCCGCCGAGCAGCCCGAAGAGGCCGGGCGCACGCCGCGCCAGCGCGTCCTCACCCGCCGCGGGATACGTCAGCCACGCGCCCAGCGCGCCCACGACCAGCACCGCCACGCTCGTGAGGAGGATCACGGTGTGGTCCGCGCCCTCCGGGTGCACGACCGAGTCGATCACGCCGTCGAACCGGCCGCCGAGCAGGCCGCCGTAGAACCAGCCGTAGCCACCGACCACCGAGAGCACGGCGAGCAAAATCAACGGCCCGGTCAGCACCGGCCCGCCCTCATGCGCGTGTTCCGCCCCCTCGCCCCGCGGCGCGCCGAGGAAGGTGATCCGCCAGAGCCGCACCATGTAGAACGCGGTCAGCACCGCCGTCAGCGCCAGCACCGCGAAGACTCCCGGGTGCTTCGCCCACGCCAGGTACAGGATCGCGTCCTTGGAGAAGAACCCGGCCAGTCCGGGCATCCCGATCAGGGCCAGCACGCCGATCGTGAAGGTGATGAACGTCACCGGGATCCGGCGCGCGAGCCCGCCCATCTTGAAGATGTCCTGCTCGTGGTGGCAGGCGTGGATCACCGAGCCGGCCCCGAGGAAGAGCAGTGCCTTGAAGAAGGCGTGCGTGGTCAGGTGGAACATCGCCGCCCCGACCCCCGCCGCGATCAGGTGGTGGTGGTCACCGTGCGCCACCTTGAGGGAGCCGAGCCCGAACGCCGCCACCATATACCCGAGCTGCGAGAGGGTGGAGTAGGCCAGGACCTTCTTGATGTCCCGCTGCGTCACCGCGCACAGCGCCGCATAGAGGGCGGTCACGGTGCCGGTCCACAGGATCACCTCGAGCGCCGCGGGGACCATCAGGAAATGGATGC
>CAIOTP010000239.1 GCA_903861235.1 uncultured bacterium
CGGCCACCTTCACCCTCGCGCAGCTGGTCGATCGTGTTGCCGCTCAGGCTCCCGTACTCCGGGAAGCTCCGGACGTCGAAGTACACCACGCCGTCCGCGGCCACGTACGCATGACCACGCTCGACGAGCCGACGCACCATCTCGATCATCTGCGGCACCCACCGAGTGGGACGCGGCATGAGGGACGGATCCTGCCGCACCTCCTCGGCCACCTTCAGGCCGAGCAGCCGTGCGTCCTCCAGGAATCGTTCCGCATAGAAGTTGGCGATCGCCAGCGGATCGGACGGGTCGATGTCCGCTCCAGCCGGCAGCTTGCCCGACTTCTTCGCTTCGGCCAGACGGCGGCCGGCCACGGCCATCTTGTCCTCGCCTCCACCATCCGCCTGACCGTCCTCGGTCATGTGTCCGACGTCGGTGATGTTCATCACGTGCCGGACCGGCAGGCCGGTCAGCTCGAGCGTGCGGCGAAGCACGTCCGCGTTCAGGAAACTTCGGAAGTTCCCGATGTGCGCATCGTCGTAGACCGTGGGTCCGCAGCTGTAGAAGGTGACCGGTCCCTTCGGGCCGGCGAGCGGCACCACCTCTCGGATCGAGCCGGTGAGCGTGTCGTGCAGGCGAACTGCAGGCATGAGGGCAGGATAGGGACCCGACCGGTGACGGCCCGCCGCGGGCTCAGCGGCCGGCGCCGCCGAGCAGACGCACTTCCCGCTGCGGGAACGGAATCTGGATTCCGGAGACCCGGAACCGCTCCAGGATGGCGCGATTGAGCTCGGAGGCGGTGATGCCTGCCTCGATCACCTGGGCCCAGGGGCGCACGGCGATGTTCACGGAAAAGTCGGCGAGCGCCGTGACTCGGACCACCGGCTCAGGATCCCGCATCACGCGCGGGTTGGACTTCAGCACCTCGTCGATCACCTGCAGCGCGCGTCCGATGTCGGTGTCGTAGGCCACGCCCACGGTCAGGTTCAGCTGTCGCAGCGTGCCGTAATTGTGGAGGATCTCGCCCACGATCTTGCGGTTGGGGATGACCACGATCGAGCGATCCGGATGGCTGAGCTTGGTGCTGAAGAGCGTGACGGCCTCAACACGGCCCTCTTCGTTGTGGATGTCGATGTATTCGCCCACCCGGAACGGTCGGGTGACGATGATGGTGAGCCCCGCCACCAGGTTCCCCAGCACCCCCTGCAGGGCCAGGGCCACGCCGGCACCCACCACGCCCAGGCCGGCAAGAAGCGGCAGCAGTTCGACGCCCAGATTCTGCAGCGCCATCATAAGGAACAGCACCATGACCGCGATGCGCACGACACGAACCAGAAGCTGTCGCAGGGGCGGTTCCAGCTCGAGCCGAGCGGTCCCCCGTTCGAACGCCCGAGCCAGGGCACGGCTGACGAAGAAGCCGATCACCAGCACCACCAGGGCGGAGACGGCGTTGGGGCCGAACTCCATGGGCAGGTCGATGGTGCGGGTCTTCAGGTGCTGGAGGGTTTCAAGTTGGTTGGACATGGCTGGTTTCTGCAAGACAGTGGACGAGCTTGTCGAGTCATCGCTCGGCTCCGCTTTCGATTGAGCACACCTCAGTGAAACTTGCGATGATTTCGGAAGTTAGCA
>CAIOTP010000240.1 GCA_903861235.1 uncultured bacterium
CTGCAGCGTCTCCAGCTCGCCGCTGCGTCGAAGGCGCGCGGCGTTGCGCTCCTCCACCAGCTCGCGGTAGATCGAGCGTCGTCGGGGATCCCGTGGCGGCACGGAGGCGATCAGATCCAGCAGTCGCCGCCGGGCGGCGCTCGGCCCCCGACCGCCGCTGGCCAGCAGTTCGGGATCGCACCAGGCGCGCCGCCACGGCATGGCCGGTGGCGCCGCTGCGCCGGGCACCTCCAGCGGCAGGCGAAGCGTGGCGCTGACCACGTCGAAGGCCGGCGGCGCCCAGCCCAGCCACCTTCGCAGCCAGCGATCCGTGACCTGCTCGTAGGTGGCTCCGCCCAACCCGTGCACGAAGCGGTCCGAAAGCGCCGTGCGGGCGAGGGCGCCCATGAGGAACGCCCGGGGCAGAAGCGGTCGGCCCGCGGAGAGCGCCGCTCGGGTCTCGGCAGGGGTGGCGCGCGTCCGCTCACCGGCGGCCGAGGTCAGCCAGAGGGGCAGCTCGCTCCGTCCGCCCATCACGCGCAGAGGTCTCGCGGAGCGGGGGGCCGCGGAAAGCGCCTCGTTGAAGGCGTTGGCGCACGCCTCCGGGTCCTGCAGCATGCGATCCAGAAGGCGAAGTCCCAGCGACGTGCGAAGCAGCTGCGAGGCCCGCACGATCGCGGGTGGTCGCAGCACGGCCGCCGCCGACTCCAGCATGGCACGCGTGACCTGCTCGGCCGCGTCGCAGGCCTGTGCGTTCCGCCGGAGCGCCTCCTGCAGTCGCTCGAGCCCGTCCGCCACCTCGGCGGGTGTGCCTTCGCCGGGCTCCACGGAGCGGGGCATGAAGACCGGGTGACCCAGGGCCAGGCCCGACTCGGACGCGAAGCGGTGTCCGTGCAACCGCCACCAGCCGTCCGCTCCACGGGCGGGCCACTCCACATGCACGCCGTCGAAGCCGTCCTGGTCCACCATGACATGCACCGCCTGGGCCGCGTCCCTCTCCGCGATCGCATCGACCCAGAGGTTCTTGGCCAGGATGCCCGGATGCCAGCACGCGCATTGGTGGCCGCAGGCCACCACCGGCGCTCGATCCAGCCCCAGGAGTTCCCTGGCCTCCGATCTCCATTCCGCGATCGACCGCCCCTCGATCCGCTCCGGCGGCGCCGCGGTCGCCGCGGGCCGCGCGACCACCTCGATGCCGGCCTCGTTCATCCGGCGGATCCGGGCGCAGAAGCGGCATCCAGGGCCCGGGTCGCCCGCGGCGAGAGCCGGTGCCGGCAGCGGCGAAGTTCGTCGTGCAGCGTGCGCCGGTACGCGTGCAGCCGCACGGTCGGGTCGTCCAGGCCGCCACCGAACGAGCGGCTCAGATCCTTGTAGATCCGGCGCACCGGGATCTCCGAGATTTCAAGTCCGTGCGCCACGGCCTGCACCCAGAACTGCATGGGGAAGTCGTAGCCGTCCACGCCCAGACGAAGGTGACGCACCGCCGCCGTGCGGTAGGCCTTGAAGCCGCAGAACGCGTCGGTGATCGAGAGGCCCAGCCGAGCGTTGATCTCCTGCGTGATCGCGAGGTTCACCGCCCGCCGGTCCTGGGGCGCATGGTCGTCCGCAGGATCCGGCATGAGGTAGCGGCTGCCGCTCACCACGTCGGCGTGGCCGCGTTCGATGGCCCGCACGAAGTCCGGGATCTGCGCCGGCTCGTGCTGCTCGTCGCAGTCCATCGTGATGACCCAGTCGTGGCCATCCAGGTCCGCCCGCCGCAGGATCTCCTGCATGGCCCGGCCGTAGCCGCGGTTCTCCGCGTGACGCACCACGGTCACGCGGTGCCGCCCCAGGATCTCCGGCGTGCCGTCCGTGCTCCCGTCGTCCACCACCAGCACCTCGCGCGCGAAGGCGGAGACCCGGCGGAGGACGCCGTCGATGGTGCCCGCCTCGTTGAAGACGGGAATGGCCAGCAGGATGCGGGAGCGATCGACGGCCATGGGTGCAGGTTAGGGGGCTTCGACCGCACCTGCCGTCGGATTCGCGGGCCGCTCGGGAAGCCGGACCGAGGTGCGGACCCGCTCGCGGGCGGAGAATCCCAGCACGCTGACCCGCTCCGCGGTGCGTTCCGCCACGGCGCCCTGCTCGGGGTGGATCCACCGCGTGGTCTCCACGCTCGCCACCGCCATGCCCAGGCGGGTTTCCAGGCTCGTGCGCACCACCATGACCGTTCCGCGACCGAGCGCGGGGCAGGTGACCACGCTCGTGCCGAGCAGTTCGGTCACGCGTTGCGCCGTGCCGCGATCCCGTTCCTCGCCGCTCTCCATGCGGACCACCCGTGCGGCCGAGGTGGACGCGAAGGGTTCGCCGCAGCGCAGCGTGGCCGGGCAGAGCGTGAGCGGGGGATCGAAGATCGTGCGCGAATCGTCCGAGGGCTTGTCCACCTGGAGCGCCTCGCGCCCGCCCTGGTTCGAGGCCCGGAGCACCATCACGCGGTGGCCGCCCTCGTCGCTGTGGATCGTGCCGGAGGCGTCTCGGCTCACGGTCCAGGTGAACGCAGGACCGTCGATCTCGCTCCAGGTGCTGGAACCGACGCCCAGGGGCCAGAGGCGTTCCGCCTCCAGCATCAACGCTGCGTCGGCCACCGGTGGCGAGGCCTCGAACCTGGGCGA
>CAIOTP010000241.1 GCA_903861235.1 uncultured bacterium
GCCCGATGACGCTCGAGCGTCCGCTCGGCCTGGGCGGCCTCCTGCTCCATGCGCTCCGCCTCCGCATCGGCCTCGGCGGCCTGCTGGCGAAGAGCCTCGGCCTGAGCTTGGCTCTCGGCCATCCGGCGCTGGGCCTCGGCTCGGGCCTGCTCGGCCGCCTGCAGCGCGCGGTGGGCGGACTCCGCCTCCGCGTGCACCTCGATGGTGGTCTGCCGCTGCGATCGCAGGCGCTGGCCGATCTCGATCATGGCGTCGCGGTCGCGGCGCGCGTGGCGCTCGGCCTCGAGCGCAGCCTGACGCTCGCGGTCGACCGCGGCGCGGGCTTCCATCTCGGCGGCCCACTCCTCCTGCAGCGCGTCCAGGGACCGCTGCAGGGTCTCTCGTGCCACGGTGGCCTCGTCACCCGCCCGGCGGGCCACCTGCATCATCTCGTCACAGCGACGCATGGCTTCCGCCACCGCCTCGCGCTGCCGATCCAAGTGCGCCCGCGTCTCCGCCTCGGCTCGACAGGCCAGATCGGCGTCCTGCTGGGCGGTCGTGGCGGCGACCCGCTCCGCCTGGAGCGTCTCCAACGCCTGCTGCGCCTGAGCCCGCTCCGCGTCGGCTCGCTCGGCCGCCGCACGGGCCAGGGCCTGCTGCGCTTCCGCGCGGGCCAGGGCCTGTTCGGCGTCCATGCGGGCGCGGTCCACGCGCTCCAGGGCCGCGTCCGCCACCGCACGCTGTCGCTCCACATGCTGTTGCGCCTGCTGCACCGCCTCGCGTTCCCGGTCGAGCCGGTCCAGCATGCCCTGCAGCAGGCCTCGCTCGAGCATGGCCTGCTCGTTGGCCTTCTCCGCCACGCCACGAAGACGTTCGGCACGCTCCTCAGCCTCGCGGGTGGAGGCCTGCGCACGCTCGGCCCGAGCCAGCGCCACCTCGGCCAGCTGCTGGGCGGACCGCAGCCGCGCCTCGGCCTCGGCCACATGGGCCTTCTCGCGCCCCAGCCGCTCCTCGGCGGCCTGGAGCGAAGCGTGCTCGCTCGCGTCCATGCCCTGCAGACGCTCCAGTTCCGCGCCGGCCTGGGAGGCCGACTCGCGGCAACGCTCCACCACCAGCAGTTGGGCGGTCACGGCCTGTTCCGCCGCCACGGCCTCACGGGCGCGGGCGTCGGAGGCGTCGCGAGCCTCGGAGGCCCGTCGACGCGCCTCGAGCGAGGCCTCACGCATGCGCGCAGCTTCCGCCCGACGGCTCTCGGCCTGCTCCAGCCCCTGCCGAAGCGCCTGCATGGCGGTCAGCGTGCCTTCCCGTTCCGCCTCGGCCGCCGCCAGCTCGGCCTTCAGGCGGTCGATCGAGGCGGCGTAGGCGCGGTGAAGTCCGTCCAGCACCGCCTGCCGTTCGGCGCGGCGCCGGGACTCGGCCTCACGGCGCTGCTGCGCCTCGGCCTCCAGTTGCGCCAGCACGCGGGCGCGCGCCTCGGCCTCCTGAGCCATCTCTCGTTCACGCCGTTGCTGCGCCTCCACCGCCGCGCGGGCCTCGGCCTCGCGACGCTCCGCGCGGCGACGCTCGCGGTCCTCGCGGGTCACCGCCAGGCGGTTGCGCCAGGCCGTGAGTTCCTCCACGAACCGCTGCACACGATCCACCGGCACGCCCTTGGTGCCCATGTGACGAGCCCGCTCCTGGAGCAGCTTCTCGAAGGCCGCGTCCATCACGTCGCGCCAACTGCGCCGATACAGGTCCAGCTCGATGGCCGGCACCTTCCACATCTGCGAGAGCGCCTTCAGGCCGCCCAGCGGATCGTTCTGGTGCAGCCGAAGCAGCTCGACCAGCATCTCCGGGGTGTCCGAAGGCAGCCGCATGCGCGACATCAGGTCGCCCACCGAAAGGATCACCGTGTGCTCGGCTGCCGACAGCGTTCGGCCCGTGCTGAGGCGTTGCGACTCCCACCCTTCCAGGTGGGCCTCGTAGGACATGGGAGATCCTGCCATGCGTGTCGGGTGGTCGGTCCCGCCTTCGCGCGGTCTGAACCAGAGTCCAGAAAAACCTAACCGATCGCCCGAAAGCGGTTTATATCGGAACGCGCCTGCGAGGGTCAACCTTCAGGAAGGCTTTGCACCGGTTGTCCCCACTCCGGCGGCCGGCGCCGGAGCGGCGGCAGGCGGCGAAGGGGGCGGCGAAGGCCCCGGAGGCGGAGCCGTCGCCGCCGGGGCGGTGGCCGGTGGCCATGGGCGGCCCGACCATGGCTGGTCCGGATGCTGGGCGAACTCCCGGGCCACGCGCTGGCCGATCGGGGTGCCCTGAGCGGCGGCCACCTTGCAGGCCTGATCCAGCAGGGTCTGGGCCTGGGCGACATCACCGGCTCGCCGCTGGATCTCGGCCAGGGTGGCCAGGCTGCATGCCTCCTCGAGCGGGCTCTTGATCTTGCGAGCCGATTCCAGGCTCCGCTTGGCCGGCAGCAGGCCGTCC
>CAIOTP010000242.1 GCA_903861235.1 uncultured bacterium
GCCGAACAGATCGGTCTCGGCCTCGGCCGCGAAGGTGGTCTCCAGGATCGCGGCGCGGCCGCTGCCGATGCCCACGGCCCACGCCAACGCCATGGCGCGGGTCGCGGCGGGATCTCGTCCGCCCTGGTGCACCGCCATCAGCGAGGGAATGCCCTGGCCGGCGGCGAAGCGATCGCGAAGCGTCTGGCCCGGGCCTTTGGGTGCCACCATGACCACGCCCACCGCGGGATCGGCCTTCACCTGACCGAAGTGCACCGAGAACCCGTGCAGAAATCCGGCTACCTGGCCAGGCCCCAGGTGAGGCGCGATCGATGCGGTCCACACCGGTCCGTGCACCTGGTCGGGCAGGGCGATCACGGCAAGATCCGCCTGTCGGCAGGCCTCCTCGATGGGCATGGTCGTCAGGCCTGCCGCGACCGCTTCGCGCTCGCCTGGGCCTCCTGATCGCGTTCCAACGATCACTGAAATGCCGCTGTCCCGAAGGTTCAGCGCGTGAGCGCGACCCTGATTGCCGAACCCGATGACCGCAACACGCTTGCCGGCAAAGGCTTGGGTCCCACCTGCGGCGGCTCCGGTCAGCACAGGCATGGAGAGCTCAGGCTGGGACTGCGGCGTCACGGCACGCGGCAGCATAGCGATTCGTCAAAAACTCCGGAATTTCGGCCCTGAAATTAGGAGAGGTTGCGCCAGAAGCGAGACTTCGTCCGGAGAACCTCATGACCGATATGGATTTCGGTTCAAGTTCGGCGAAGTTCCTGGCCGATAACGGCTGCATGACTAGGGTCAACACGCGAGAGGAGACGCGCTTGACGACGGCGACCACGGATCGACGCAACGCCGAGCGGTTCAGGCTTGGAACCGGGCTGGTGCGCGTGGTGGTTGCGGCGCACGGCGAGACTCGTTCGAGCAAGGGTGTGTTCGAAGGTCACGCCTACGACCTGAGCCACAACGGCATTCGGCTCGAACTGGATCAGGAACTCCCGCTGGAGACTCCGGTCGAGGTCGAGCTGCACATGCCCGGTCATCACGAGCCTCTGCGGCTGGTCGGCGCCGTGGCTCGCGTCTTCGACGAGATCGACGATCCGGGTCCCCGTCGCATGGGCATCCAGGTCGTCAACGGCGCCACGCCGCGGGATTGGGAACGACTGGAGCGGCTGCTCGACAACGCCTCGCTGGGCCGGATCACCTAATCTTCCGGCTCGTTCGTGTCCCTTGCGGAAGGGACGAAACTTCGCGCCCTCTCCAGGGCACTCACCCTGTGAGTCCCCTGGAGAGTCCGCGACCCTGCCTGTCGGCCGCCGGCGTCCGCACGCCGGGGCAGAGGTCCGTCCGTGGACGACGCTTCGCTCTCGCAGATCGAGGAACGCCTGGGGTATCGCTTCCGCGATCGCTCGCTGCTGCGCACGGCCCTCACCCATGCAAGTCTGGCCGACCGCCGTCAACTGTCGAACGAGCGGCTGGAGTTCCTCGGAGATGCCGTGCTGGGACTGGTCTCCTGCGAACATCTCTACCGATGGCTGCCCGAGCGGCTCGAGGGCGAGCTCACCAAGATCAAGAGTCATGTGGTCAGCCGGCAGACCTGCGCGGAGATCGCTCGCGAGCTGCAGCTGGACACCTTCATCATGCTGGGCAAGGGCATGGGGCCTCGGGAGAGCCTGCCGCAGTCCGTGACTGCGGCGGTTCTGGAGGCCGTGATCGGAGCCATCTACCTCGACGGAGGGCTCGAGCCGGCGCGGGCGTTGGTGCTCTCGCGGATCGAGCACCGCGTGGACCAGGCCAGCCGGACCGGTCACCAGTACAACTACAAGAGCGTGGTGCAGCAGAGCCTGCTCACGCTGAACATGGCTCCACCCACCTACGTGGTCATGGACGAGAAGGGGCCGGACCACGCCAAGTGCTTCGAGGTGGCGGTGGTGAGCGGCGAGCGTCGCTTTCCAGCCTGCTGGGGCTCCAGCAAGAAGGCCGCCGAGCAGCTGGCGGCCCTGGCGGCGTTGCGGGAGCTGGGGGTGCTGGGGCCGGACGAGAACGGCCTGGAGGTCATCCGCTGGCCGGCCGGGAAGGCCAGGCCCAGCGACCTTGGCGGATGAAGCACGCCAGACGTGCGGCGCACGCGGCCGCGGGCCGACGGGTGTCCACGCTCAGGTCCGCCAGCGATCGATAGAGCGGCAGGCGCTCGCGGGACATGGCCGCGACCTCGGCGGCGTCGTCGCGAGCCAGGCGAGGTCGGTCCCCGCGGCCCTGTCCCAAGCGTCGCACCAGTTCCTCCTCGCCGGGATGGAGCAGGGCCACCATGGCGTTTCCGCTCGCCTGTGAGGCGCGGATCGCGGCGGCTGCTCGGGCGGCGGTGGGGGCTCCGCCGCCCAGCGAGAGCACGCCCAGGTCGGGCTGGGCCAGGGCCTCCGCCAGCGCGTCGGCTTCCGCCCTTCGCCACTCGACTTCTCCCCGGGTCTCGAAGGCCTCGGTGACCGTCCGGCAGCCCAGACGTGACAGCGCCATCGGGTCCAGATCGGACCAGGGCGTGGACAGCATCCGGGCGACGGCTTCGCCCAGCGTGGTCTTTCCGGAACAACGGAGCCCGATCAGCAGGAGCAGGGGTGGCCGCTCCACACAGGTCTCAGCGGGTGCGGACGGCGCGGCCGAGGCGACGCTTCCGGTTGATGATCTTGCGGCCCTTGCGGGTCTTCATCCGGGCCCGGAAGCCGACCTTGCGGACCTTCTTGATGCGGCTGACCTTGTGCGGATAGTGCATGGGCTGCTCCTTGAGGGGCAGGCAGGATAGCGGAGACCTCGGCAGGCCTCAAGGGCGGGGTTCAGTGGGCCTCGTGCCGCACCACGCGGCCCTCGACCATGAAGATCACGTCCTCGGCGATGTTCGTGGTCATGTCCGCGATCCGTTCGAACCGCTGGGCGATGGTCAGGATGTCGATGGCGGCGTGGGCGCTGTCCGGATGCTGCGGGATCTCCTCGCGGCCCCAGATCAGGATCTCCTTGTAGAGGTCGTCCACCCGCTGGTCGCTCCGCCGGACCTGCCGGCACAGGGCCGCGTCCTCGTTGGCCAGCGCGGCGAGCACGTCGCTGAGCATGGTGCGGGTGGCGAAGGCCAGGTCGGTCATGGACGCCGGCATGGCCAGCGTCTCGATGGCCGAGACCTTGATGAGCTTCTTGGCCACGCCGCGGGCCAGGTCCGCCACGCGCTCCAGCTGCCCGCTGATCCGGATCACCGCCAGGATCAGGCGAAGGTCGCCCGCCACGGGCTGGGCCAGCGCCAGCAGCCGCATGCAGTCGGCCTCCAGTTCCAGCTCCATGCGGTCCACCTCGGCGTCGCCCGCCTTCACGCTCTCGGCGAGAGAGAGGTCGCCCTCGATCATGGACTCGATCACGCGCGTCACGCGCTGTTCCACGGCCGCGCCCATGGCGAGGAGGTTGCGCCGCAGTTCCACCATCTCGTTGCGAAGGTCGACGGCCATGGGGTCCTTCCGCCGTTCAGCCGAAGCGACCGGTGACGTAGTCCTCGGTCTGCTTGCTGGTCGGATTGGTGAAGATGGTATCGGTCGGGCCGCATTCCACCAGGCGGCCCTCGTAGAAGAAGGCGGTCTGGTCGCTCACGCGTGCGGCCTGCTGCATGTTGTGGGTCACGATCACGATGGTGAACTGGCTCCGCAGGTCCCGGATGAGCTGCTCGATGCTGGCGGTGCTGCGGGGATCCAGGGCCGAGCAGGGCTCGTCCATGAGCAGCACCTCGGGACCCACGGCGATGGCCCGGGCGATGCAGAGCCGCTGCTGCTGGCCTCCGGAGAGGCCCAGGGCGCTCTGGTGCAGGCGGTCCTTCACCTCGTTCCAGATGGCGGCCGCACGCAGGCTCTGCTCCACCAGGTCGTCCAGCTCCGCACGGGTCATGTGGCGGTGCAGCCGCGGTCCGAAGGCCACGTTGTCGTAGATGCTCTTGGGGAAGGGGTTGGGCTTCTGGAACACCATGCCCACCCGCCGGCGCAGCTCCACCAGATCGCGCGCCGCGTCGAGCAGGCTCTCGCCGTCGATGGTCAGTTCGCCCTCCGCGCGGGCTCCGGCGACCATGTCGTTCATCCGGTTGATCCAGCGGAGGAAGGTGCTCTTGCCGCAGCCGCTGGGACCGATCAGCGCCGTCACCCGCTCGTGCGGGATGTCGAGCGAGAGGTCCTGCAGCGCACGGTGGCTGCCGTACCAGGCGTTGAAGCTTCGGGCCCGCACGCAGATCGCCGGCGGGGCCGCGTTCGCCGCCGCGGGGACGGCCGCGGGCCGTGGCGTGGAGGCGGGGCTGGTGGGCGTGGGCAGGTTCATGAGGCGGTGCTCCTCTGCAGGCGGATGCGCAGGTAGATGGCCAGGGCGTTGAACGAGAGCAGCACCGCCAGCAGCACGATGATGCCCGAGGCGGCCAGGTCGTGGAAGGCGCCCTGGGGTCGGCTGGCCCAGCTGTAGATCTGGAAGGGCAGCACGGTGAACTGGTCCATCAGGCTCTCCGGCGTGGAGGCGATGAACAGAGGAATCCCCAGCACGAGCAGCGGGGCGGCCTCGCCGATCGCGCGGCTCATGGCCAGGATGGCCCCCGTCAGGATGGTCGGGGCGGCGGCAGGCAGAGTGACCTGCCAGGTGGTCTGCCATCGTGTGGCCCCCAGAGCCTCGCTGGCCTGCCGCAGTCCCCGCGGCACGGCCCGCAGGGCTTCCTGCGAGGCGATGATCACGATCGGAAGGATCACCAGCATGAGCGTGAGCCCGCCGGCGAGCACGCTCTGGCCGAACGGCAGCTCCAGATGGAGGAAGCTCTCGGGATCTCCCAGCACGAGCGGCGTGCCGTCGGCGGAGCCCACCAGGCCGAACATGCGGCTGAACGCGGTCAGACCGATGATGCCGTAGACGATGCTCGGCACGCCCGCCAGGTTGCGCACGTTGAGCTCGATGAAGCGGTTCAGTCGGGTCCGTCGTGCGAACTCCTCCAGGTACACGGCGGTGGCCACGCCCAGCGGCAGGCTCAGCAGCATGCAGGTGGTGCAGACCCACACGCTGCCCGAGAGTGGCGCCAGAATGCCGGCACGATCCGGCTTGCGGCTGGCGTACTCGCTGAAGAAGTTCCATCGCAGGCCGGGCACGCCCTGCACGAGCACGCTGATCAGCAGCACGGCGAGCGCCAGCACCGCCAGGCTGGTGCAGGCCAGGCAGGCCGCCAGGAACAGGCGGTTCTGCAGCACGCGGGCGGCGGTGGTGCGGGGCCGGCCGGTCATTCGTACTCCTCGCGGAACATGCGCAGCAGCAGGTTGCCCACCATGGTCAGGGCGAGCGTGATCACGAAGAGCACCGAGGCCACCGCGTAGCTGGAGAGGTTCTCCACGCCGAAGGCCGGCGCATCCCCCAGGAAGATCTGCACCATGTAGGCGGTCATGGTCTGGGTCTCGCTGGCCGGATTGAAGGTGAGCTGCGCCAGTCCGCCCGCCGCCAGGGCCACGATCATGGTCTCGCCGATGGCCCGGGTGATGGCCAGGAAGAAGCTGGCCATGATGCCGCTCAGCGCCGCCGGCACCACCACGCGCACGCTCACGTCGAACCTGGTTCCGCCCAGGGCGTGGGCCCCCTCCCGCAGGCCGCGCGGCACCGCCCGCAGCGCGTCCTCGCTGAGGCTCGTCACGATCGGCAGGATCATCACGCCCACCGCCAGCCCGGCGCCCGTGGCGTTGTAGCCGGGGAACACCGGCCGTCCGAAGGCCCAGGTGCACAGCGACTGCAGGGCCGGGGTGATCACCATGAGGGCGAAGAATCCGTAGACCACCGTGGGCACGCCGGCCAGCACCTCCAGCACGGGCTTGAGCGTGGCCCGCACGCGCGGTGGCGCGTATTCGCTCAGGTACACCGCCGTGATCAGCCCCACGGGCAGCGCGAAGGCCGCGCCCACGGCGCTGACCAGCAGGGTGCCGCACACCAGCGGCCAGATGCCGAAGTGCTTCTCCGCCCCGAGCAGCGGGCTCCAGGTGGTCCCCAGCAGGAAGTCCGACAGCGTGACTTCGGGCAGGCGGATGAAGTGGAAGGTCTCCCAGGCGAGCGTGCCCACGATGGTCGTGGTGGTCAGCACGCTGAACACGGCCGCCAGCAGGAGCAGTCCGCGGACGACCCGCTCCCGCGCGTCGCGCAGCGTGGTGGGGCGAGGCGAGCCGCAGCGGGCGGCTTCCAGCACCCGCTGGCCTTGCGAGGAGGGCACCGCGCTCATCGGTACACCTCCACCAGGGTGCCCTTGACCTTCTCGCCCGCGGGCGTGAGGAACTGCGTGCCTGTGCGGCGATCCCGCCAGTTCGCCCTCACCCGGTCCATGACCGGGGCCGGCAGCACGGTGTAGTCCACGTCGGGCACCAGCTCGGCCGCCTGCTCCAGATAGAAGTCGATGAAGGCACGGACATCGGGCCGCTCGGCGCTGCGGCGGTTCACGTAGATCAGCAGCGGCCGACTGAAGGGCACGTAGGTGCCGGCGATGATCGTCTCGTCACTGGGCGTCACCGGGCCCTTGCCGCCGTCGATGGCCACCGCCCGGACCTTGTCGCGGTTCTCCACGAAGTACGCGAAGCCGAAGAACCCGATGGCGTCCCGGTCCCCGGCCACGCCCGTGACCAGGATGTTGTCGTCCTCGCTCACGCTCATGTCCGAGCGGGTGGTGCCCTTGCTGCCCACCACCACTTCGCGGAAGTAGTCGAACGTGCCGCTGTCGGTGCCCGGGCTGTACACCCGGATCGGCCGGTCGGGCCAGGCGGGATCGAGCTCGCGCCAGGTGCGCACCGTCTCCTTGGAGCCGTAGATCCGGCGGATCTGCTCCACGGTCAGCTGACTGACCCAGTCGTTGGCCGGGTTGACCACCACGCACAGGCCGTCGTAGGCGACGGGCAGTTCCACGAACTCGATGCCGTTCTCGGCGCAGCTCTTGACTTCGGTGGCCGAGATCGGTCGGCTGGCGTCCGAGACATCCGTGAGCCCGGTGCAGAAGCGCTTGAACCCGCCGCCCGTGCCGCTCACGCCCACGGTCACCCGCACGCGGGGCGCCACCCGGGCGAACTCCTCGGCCACCGCCTCGGTGATCGGAAAGACCGTGCTGCTGCCATCCACCCGCACCCGGCCTCGCAGGTTCGAGGGCTCCTGCTGGACGCCGCCGCCCCCCACGAGCAGCGTGCCGATCAGGACCAGGCTGAAGGCGATGGGGTTCGGCATGCGATCCGAGTGAGAGTGCCCGAGTCGTGTTAAGGAATGGTTCAGACTCCGTGAGCGTCCCGGGCTCCGGACCCCTCCAGGGCCTCGGAATCGGGTGTGCGCGGGGCCTCGGCAGGCAGGCGAAGGGTGAATTCGCTGCCTCGGCCCATGGCGCTCTGCACCGTGATGGTCCCCCCGTGGACCATGGCGATGTGCTTCACGATGGCCAGGCCCAGACCGGTGCCGCCACCTTCGCGGGTTCGGGCCGTGTCCACCCGGTAGAAGCGCTCGAAGAGCCTCGAGAGGTGCTTCTCCGGTATGCCGGGTCCCTCGTCGCGCACCGTGATGGCCACGAAGTCTCCGTCCGGACGCGCGGCCATCTCCACGGCGCTGCCCTCGGGTGCGTAGCGGATGGCGTTGCTCACCAGGTTGCCCACGGCCTGCTCGGCCAGCAGCGTGCTGGCGTGCACGCTCAGGTCGAGGGCCGTGCCGCGCGTCAGTCGGATGCCACGGGCCTCGGCGGCCGGGCCGAGTTCGGCCTCGACCCAGTCGAAGAGCTTGTCCACCGCCACGTCACCCATCTCGATGCGATCGCGTGACGCCGGGTTCTCCACGAAGGAGAGCGAAAGCAGGTCCTCCACTAGTGCGCCCAGACGCGAAGCGTTGCGGTGCACGATGTCCAGGAAGCGCCGCGACATCTCCGGATCCTCCAGGCCCACCTGAAGCAGCGTCTCCACGTAGCCGCGGATGTTGGTGATGGGCGTGCGGAGTTCATGGCTGACGTTGGCCGCGAAGTCCGAGCGCATGCGGTCCAGCGAGCGGGACGCGGTCACGTCGCTCAGCAGCAGCAGTCCGCCCGCGAGCCGGCCCGATTCGTCGGACACGCAGGCCACCACCGCCTCCGCCACCAGCCCGGGAGCACCCGGCGGGTCGATGTCGGCCTGTCGACGCTCGACACGCGTGAAGGCCGCCTGCATGAGCTCGTTGAGTTCGGGGCAACGGGTGCACTGCTGCAGCAGGCGTCCGCGGGCCGCATCCGGGGAGAACCCCAGAAGCCGGCCGGCGATCTCGTTGGCGGCCAGGACGCGCTGCTGGGCGTCCAGGATGACCAGCCCCTCGCGCAGGGCCTGCTCCAGGATGCGTCGGCGGAGTCGCTCCGCGGCCAGGGCGTCACCCGTCTCCCGAAGGGCTGCCGCCAACGCCGCCGCGGCTCGGACAGCCGGAGCCAGCAGCGACGACGGTCGCAGATGCACGGCGGCATGCCGATCGCCGTCCACCACCCGCCGAAGGGCGCGCGCCAGCGCGGTGGCCTCGGATCCTCGGACCAGCGACGAGACCAGCCATGCGGCCGTGCCTGCGGCTCCCAGGGCCGCGGCCGAGGCCGGGCCGGCCCACAGCCACGCCGCGATGATGGCGGCGAGCAGCAGCAGAGGGACGAGGATGCTCGGGGCGAGAGGGGGCTTCATTCCACCGGGGCGGTTTCGCCCTCGGCAAAACGATAGCCGACCCCGCGCACGGTCTCGATCAGCGCACCGAGGTCGCCCATCTTGCGCCGCAGGGCCGTCATGTGCACATCCACCGTGCGGCTGGACAGGACCACGTTCCGCCCGTGCACCGCCGCGATGATCTGGTCGCGGGTCCGCACGAAGCCAGGCCGCTGGACCAGGAAGTTCAGCATGCCGAACTCGGTCAGCGTGAGCTCGATGCTCTTCCCGTCGATCAGGGTGACATGCCGCTCGGCGTCGACCACCAGACGGCCCTCGACCAGTTCCAGTCGACGACCGGAGGAGGGCTGGACTTCGCCGCTGCGTCGCAGGACGGCCTTCACCCGGGCCACGAGCACGCGCGGGCTGAACGGCTTGCAGACGTAGTCGTCCGCGCCCAGTTCGATGCCGGCGACCACATCGCTCTCGTCGCCCTTGGCGGTGACCATGACCACGCCGACTCGTCGGGTCTCGTCGTTCGCGCGGATGCGTCGGCAGATCTCCAGTCCGTCCAGGTCCGGCAGCATGAGATCGAGCACCACCACGTCGGGAGGCGTCTTCCGGATGCGATCGAGCGCCTCGCGACCCCGGTGCGCCACGTCCGTGTCGAACCCGGCGCGCTTCAGGTTGAACTGCATGAGCTCGGCGATCTCTCGCTCGTCCTCGACAATGAGCACGCTCGGGCGGGCCATGGACGGAGAGCCTAGTGGGTGCCCGGCCACCGTCCGTGCATGTGCGGTGAAGATTGCGCTCAGGTGGGCGGCAGGCACCACTGGCCGGCGCGGGGGACGGTGGAGGCGCGGCGTGTGACGCCGGGCAGCGTGATGGGCACGCCGTCCCATGCCAGGGTTCCCAGGATGGCCATTTCCGCCGATTCACGGGCCTCCACCGGCACGCCCAGCGCTGCGGAGTCCGTCACGGTGCGACCGCCAGCTGCCCGGGTGATCGCGTGCCGAAGGGCGGCGTTGCGCACGCCTCCCCCGGCCAGCACCACCTTGGCGGTGCCCTCGCGGGAACAGGCTTCCTGACCGATCCTGCGCCCCACCGCGTGGACCACGCTGGCCAGCAGGTCCGCCGGCGGAAGGTCCGACAGCCCTTGGATCAGGCCCACGCACTCGTCGCCGGTGCCCAGCGAGCGACCTGCAGAGGCCGCCGCCCGAAGGGCTGCGTCCAGCGGGGGGGTGCGATCCAGATGGGCGCGGCCGGAAATCGCCACGCCGCCGTCGGCATCGAACGGTCGCCGCAACGCCTGTCGAGCCGCGGCGTCGAGCAGGTGGTTGCAGGGACAGATGTCGGCGCCGCCGATGGCCTCGGGCCCCGAGGCCTCGGCGGGAAGCCAGGTGACGTTGCAGAACCCGCCCAGGTTCACGATGGCGGTGGGCTGCGGGTTTCGGAACAGGATCCAGTCGGCCAGGGGGGTGATCGGCGCGCCCTGGCCGCCCGCGGCCAGGTCGGCTCCTCGAAGGTCGCTGACCACCGCGCATCGCATCCGCTGCGCCACCGGCCAGGGATTGACGAGTTGCCACGAGCTGGGCGGCGCGTGAAAGACGGTCTGGCCGTGCAGGGCCACCAGGTCCGGGGTCAGTTCGCCCGCAAGATCCGTGATCGCCTCGGCATGCAGCCGGCCGAATTCCAGCGCCAGTGACGCCAGGTCGCCGGCGGACATGGGCTCGCCGTCGCAGGCGGACCGGAGTCGGCCACGAAGAGCGCCCAGGTCCGTGGTGGAGTGGCGGAGCACCTGCACACGCATGGCCAGGCCGACGCCTTCGATGCGCACCAGGCAAGCGTCGAGCGCGTCCAGGCTGGTGCCGGTCATGGTGCCGATGGCGAGGCGTGGGCGCATGGCAGCATGGTGGCGTGGGTCGCGAGCGGCGTCGAGGGGTGAAAACCGTTACCTTTCGGACATGTTGAAGCGGATCCTCGTCACGGGCGGTGCCGGATTCCTTGGGTCGCATCTCTGCCAGAGGCTCGTGCGGCAGGGCCATGACGTGATCTGTCTGGACAACTTCTTCACCAGTCAGAAGGGCAATGTGGACCACCTGCTGGATTGCCACAACTTCGAGCTTGTCCGGCATGACGTGGTCGATCCGTTTCGCTTCGAGGTCGACGAGATCTACAACTTGGCATGCCCTGCGGCACCCGGGCACTATCAGTACAACCCCATCAAGACCATGAAGACCAGTGTCATGGGTGCGATCAACGCACTCGGTCTGGCGAAACGAGTGCGCGCCCGGATCCTGCACACGAGCACCAGCGAGGTGTACGGGGATCCCGAAGTCCATCCTCAGCCGGAGAGCTACCGAGGCAATGTCAACCCGATCGGTCCCCGTGCCTGCTACGACGAGGGCAAGCGGGCCGCCGAGACGCTCATGTTCGACTACCACCGGCAGCACGGCGTGCAGATCAAGGTGGTGCGGATCTTCAACACCTACGGCCCGCTCATGCACCCCTACGACGGCCGGGTGGTGAGCAACTTCATCCGACAGGCGCTCGCGGGAGAGGACATCACCCTCTTTGGTGACGGCAGTCAGACACGGAGTTTCTGCTTCGTGGATGACATGATCGACGGGCTGATCGCCCTCATGGAGTCGCGCGCGGACCTGACCGGTCCCGTGAACGTGGGCAATCCGACCGAGACCACGGTGATCGATCTGGCCCGCAAGGTGGTGGAGATCTGTGGCAGCCGGTCCAAGGTCAGCACCGGCCGTCCCATGCCGGCGGACGATCCCGCCAAGCGGCGTCCCGACATCGCCCTGGCCCGCAAGGAGCTGGGCTGGGAGCCTCGAGTTCCCCTGGATCAGGGGCTTCGGAAGACCATCGAATGGTTCCGGACCATTCGGTTGTCCGACTACCGTCCGCCGACACCGAACTACTGACGGGAAAGCACTTTGCGTGCTCGGTGGGAATGTGTCCGAAAAAAGGCTTCGGACGCGGGCGATAGTGCTTTCCATCACTAGGCTGCTGCTCCGGATCGATAC